>NZ_MIJE01000032.1 GCF_001730225.1 Desulfuribacillus alkaliarsenatis
AGGCAGGTGCCTGTTTTCACAGACACCAAGAATAGGATGTAAAACTGCGTGGCTGTCAAGGGTGAACTTCGCGAGCAAAAACCGCTCGCCCTTGACAACCTGCGTAGTTGGTTGATGCTATTAAAAATCTAAAAAAGAATAAAGATAAAACTAGTGTGGCTCTCACTGATGCACATACTGGCTCAATTTGATGCACATACTGGCTCTGACTCATCACACTGGTGGTTCTATTTAAGTGCAATAAACACCTATTAAGTCAACTGCTAAAATATTATTATACACATTAGGCTTCGACAATAAATTCCAGTATCCTTCTAAAACGACAAAAGTTGTAATATATGACAAGCTTCTTTTATAGTTTGATTGCTAAATTAATTGGCAACTAAAAATACTCCCTATAAGCAGCAATTGCTACTATTTTAAGGAGTATGCATTGTTATATCTTGGTCTCAGTTATCCAGCATTTAGAGTGAAAGAAAGCACCTCATAAGGCAAAGAATACCACTCCTCTTCACCGGCCCCATGCAAATGTACATAATCTTGATATGCATCCATATGTAATTCTTGCCCATAATAGTAGAAAGTCAATGATTCTATTTTTTCTCCTAAATCACTGGGTTTATTGGTTAATAACTTCTCCTTTGGAATATACGCAGCACTTTGAATACGAAATGCATTGTACATCGCGTATTGATTTCCACGCTTCATAGCTCCACTAGCTGCCATTTTGGCAATTAAACCGTTGTGTTGAATATAGTGAGGTTTAGGCATGAACGCATTGCCAATTAGATGGGCATTGACGTCAACCCTAAAATATCTCGCTGGCTCCCCCGCCTTAAGTACCCCACGATCAACTACTCTCACCTTATATATTTCATTTCCCTTAGCAAACTCATATGTATAGCCTACTATATCGGTTTGGTATCCACTAGGATAGCTTGCAGAGTCAAAAACTTCTAAATAGAATAGATCTGCTGCTTTAATCAATATTGGATCGTCAATAGTAACTTGTTCATGGTCACCATCAAAGCGGGATATACGGATTGTATCCCAGTCTGCATTATTAAGTTCTCCTAACCATTGCTGCTGTTCTATTATATCTAGCATGCTAGTTGATGGATAGAAGGTGCTAGGAAATTCCAATTGTTGTCTTAAGACTTCAATTGATTTCTTCTGTCGTTCAATAGTCTTTATCAGTTCGTCTTTTGAAAACTCATCAACTATACTATCTATATCCGTATTTATGCGTCTATCATTCTCTGGCTTTCGAAGCTCTTCAATCATGTTAGACTGTTGTTCGACAACCTGCTCTAATTCAAGAATTCGCTCATACAATTCATCTTCAGTTGTACCTGCTTCCTCGATTTGACAACCTGCCATTAAAATAATACTTGATACTATAAAAATAATAAATTTATAGCTCATAACAACACCGCCATCTATCAATGCTTTTCTCTACCAATTTAAAGTAATGTTTTTCACTAATACTATCCTAACTAGACATGTAGCTGACATTTGGAATCAACTTTAACATTAAATGCCATACATTGTTATTGACATCATATGGATAATGTGAAGTTAATTCCGTGCTTCATCTTCAATATGCTATACATCTTCCCTAAGTTCGCTGGGGGTTGTTCTTCTATAAATTAATAACTTAGAGTGCCTGTACCGAATTTCGTTTTCGCCTCATAGAAATATCTTGTTTAAATTTTGGATAAAAGAAAAGCCGATATAGTAAACTTGATATGCTCTTGCGTTAATGTATGATTTATTTAACAATACACCGATAAGATAACCATCATTAAACTATAATTTATTATTTAAGCGAGTTAAGAATGACTCTTTACAAATCAGCCCTAAGATAGTTAATAAATGAACTGCAATTAATTAGCATATATATTGCATCTTTATATTTCACTGTAGAAACATCAGACAAAGCATGTCTAATACCGTCGGCATCACTAGAATACCCATACAATTTCTTGTAACTTTCTTTTAAAGCAGTATGGAGGTTACGAGTGGATTCCAATTTATCCAGAGTTTTACCTAACGTAGCTTTAGCGTCACCAGTTAATATCTTGCACATTGATTCAACTGCTGAAACAGACTCTTTGACTGAATTCCTATAGTCCGGATTTTCTTTATCCGCTAACAATTCTAAAGCAGTTTCCAAATGGATTCTAACTGATTTATACTTGGCCTCTAATCTAAATGCACTTTCAATTGTATCTATTTCAATCTGGTTAGTAATTTCAACAATACTTGTATTAACAAACCTATAAGCTGAGTTCTCTTTTTCTAAAATTGTATTAATCTCTTTACAATACACCTCTTTAACAAATGCATTAGACTTATAGTAGTTAGGAAAAGCTTCAATGAAATCTAAAGCCTCATACCAAGTTGCCGTAAAAAAATAAAATTTCAAATCTAAAATTAACTCATGATAATCACCAGGAATAGTGTCATAAGTTTTCTTAAAATAATGTTGCCAAAGAAGCCTTGAAAAGTCATCTAACTCTGGAGATATATATCCACGTCTTATACCTTCTAATAACCTGGTTGATAATAAATTCCATATTTGGTTACGTGTTTGTTCATCTAAACATTCATGTTGTATTACATCTCTTACTTCTACATATCCATACCTTTGTGAAAATCTCATATAATCCCCCTCCATTCAACTGCCCATTATACATTAGTCACGTTGAAAAAATGCTTATACATACATTGATTTACCTTTCGCCAAAACTCTCCAACATCCTTCTCCGTCGACAAAACTTACAAACTTCCGAAAAATAAATTAATCGCTAGGGCTACACATCTTCTTTATTTAATGAGTCTATTATTGGCCAAACTTTTATAAGATTGTTGCTTAGTTTGCATAACTTGCTACGTTTAAAATTATTTTAGAAAAGCTACAAACCTAATGTAAAATGGTTGTAGCTTAATTAAACTATACTATTAGTTGAGTTGAATCGGATTATGCGTAATCTGTGGTCTCGATTTACCAACGTTTATTTTCGATCTAACTAGTATTAGATAATCTTAACTATTATATATTTTACTTTCAGTCGAATGAAGGTCGCGGATAAGATATCTGGTCTTTTCTAATAGCTCCAAAATATTCTCAAACAAATTGGATCTTACCTCCTGCATGTCGCGTAATTCGGAGAGTTGTTTATCAACATCTTCTATCTCTCCAGAAAATGTACTGGAAATATAAGTTTGTGTAGCTTTATCATAATGCATTTCAATTGCATGAGCAGCATCATTAAAACCTAAACGAACAGCAGCACGACTCTCTCTCAAGTCAGATTCTAACTGTGCTGCATCTGCATCCTCTTTTATTTGAAGGGCAAACGTTAGAACTGTTCCAACTATGACAAAAACACGTCCAACATTTGCAACATTACGAGTCCACTTGACAGCCTCCCATGGCTTAAACTTCTTCCCAAAGAAGTTACCAATAACCTTTACTGCATTATGTGTCGAAGTACCCGAATATTGATTAAGCTTAAAAAGTCCTATCATAGATCCAGAATTGGAAGCAAATGAATTTCTCACCAAAAACTCACCTAGTTTCGAGGATACATCAGATGCCGTTTGCATCTTAGACATGGTGTCTGGTGTTATTGAAGCTTCTTTAATTCGATGCTCCAGTCTAGGTAACAGTTCTTTTGCAAGTTCACTGTTAGCAATTCCGTCAATACGTTTTTCAAGGTCATCTATATGTTTACCGATTACGACTTGAATAGTATGTCCTAATTGTTCAGTAATCTGCTGTACACGGTCTTGAGACATCTGAAGTTCTTGATCGACTGTTTTTTGGTTAGCCGTGGCATTGATCATATCAGAAATTTTACGACCTTCATGACGAATCTCTGAACAAGATTGCTGAATTTCACCTTCTACAGCTCGTGGAATACTGTCTTTAGATTCAATAAGAGCACGTCTTCTTTGTAGGAGCAATTCTTCAAGAGCTTCAACATCTTTGTCACCTTCTGCTTCGGATGCCAAAGCTTCCTGTAGGAGTTGTTCAAGTGTATATAAAGCAGTGCTATATCGACCAGTTAAGCCTTTTTCGCGAACAAAATCATTTAAATTTTCAGTAAACGAATCTATTCCACTTTTTCTCCACATAATTTTTGAAATGTCAGAATCGACCTCTACTTTACTATCCAAGGCTGCTTCAGCATCAATAAAAGATGTTCGTAGATCTTCAGGTGTGAATGGACTTAATACTTTTTTTATATCTTCTCGAATCACATTCTGAGATTCAGAGCAGTTTCCTTTCGCACACCTACGCATTTTATTAATGACAAGCATCATTTCATAAGCTTTATTTCTTTCTATTGCTAGTTTGCGAAAATGCTTGGCAAGATGAGAATCAAACAATTCATTTGTAATTACAAAAACTAATAGGTCAGCATCAGCTATAGCCCTATAAGTGATTTCATCATGATCTGGCCTTAACTCTGTATGCACACCTGGAGTATCAATTACCTTGATACCGTTCCAATCATACGTATGGGTTATTTCTGTTGTTATTCCTCCTCCTACAGCAATATTTTCTCGTTCGGTCAAAACTTTTAAAATGCTAGATTTTCCAGCGCTGTATTGTCCAGCAAAAACAAGTGTTATACCGTTTTCGTTGTCCAAAACGCATTCAGGTATTCTATTTGAAATATTTTTAACTTTTTCGCTTGGAGCAGAGGACAAAATTGCTTTCGAGCGCTCGAGTAATGCATTACCACGAACAGCCCATTCATGTATTTCAAATTTTTCAGTCATAGGTTGCAGCTCCTTTATTATCTCATTACATGTAGTCCAGTTAGCTGTTGCGCTAAACGCAACCGAGATCTTGTCGTTGCATCAAGATCATCCAAAGGCACATGGGCAACGCGTATTTTTTCTTCAATACTAATCTTCTTTCTATCACAATTCTTACCAATTGCTTGAGAAAGAATTGAAAATTGATTTTTGGTGTCAATCACAAACAAAACTTGCTCTCCTAAAATCTTTTCCATCTTTGCGACAACTTCACCTGGGAAAATTGTGCTTGGAGTAATGAGTAACATTACTGCAAACCCAGGCACCCTTGCCACATCAACAATTTCATCTCCGAGATTTGCTGACTCAAGATGGTCAAGAACTTTCTTTATCAAGGTTTTCCCCAAAACTTTTTGGCGATCATTCAGAGTCCACGCCAGAGTTCGTTGAGCATCAGCCAATTCAAATAAACCTGCTGTGACTGCACCTAAGTCTTGAAGCAAAACATAAACTTGCTTATTAAGAAGTTCTTGATGAAACCATTCACTTGTACCTTTTCTTAGATTTTTCTCAATTTTGTCAATATGTTCATAAAGACGCTGGGAAAGCTTTTCTCTTGCTCTTCTGACCTTTGTTTCACGATCATCAAAAAACAAAGAAAATAACCACCCTATAGCGCCAACGGCAGCCGCAGCCCACCCAAGTGGTCCACTGCCAAGTATGACAGCTGCTATAGCAAGTCCACTAACCAGAATATTTGTTCCCCAATTCCAAGCTCGTTTAAAGTCAAAGATACTATCCATCTTTATGTGACGATCGCTTGATAAATCCGCCACCAAAGAAAGCTCAGATTTTAGCTCTCTAGCAATTTCGCTAAGTGCTTTTTTACAATCATCAAGAAGTACTTTCTGTAGCTTCTCGATTTTAATCTTTATTCCTATGGACTCTATAATTCTATTCCATCTTTCTTGCGCTGAGTTGCTATCGTAGTTATCTTCCGCAAACGCTGGAACTTCAGATCTTAATGTGTCCATAAGCTTTGAAATTTGAGTGTTTAATCGCTCAGCTCCTTGTTTTTTAAAGTTATCAGACCAATCTTTGAACTGCCTTCTTTTACCAATCAAAACACGCCCACTACTTGAATTCTGTTCACTAAATTCAAGCAACAATTCGCTCAATTCCATCATAGGAGTGACAGCTCCATCAATAAAACTTTTTACTCTAAGGAAGGTGCCTCTTCCTGTAACCTCTTTAATAATCCTGTTTTCTATACCACTAAATCTGCTGGCTTTTATTAATTGATCTCGATATTTTTCATAATCCTTCTGTTGAGCTAAATACTGAGCACGAAGATGAGCAACAACAAACGGAACTCGTTTACCAGGTATATACTTGTCTGTTAAATGATTGAACTGAGAAAGGATTTGTCCTATTCGTATTCGATCAAAGGGCTTGGCTGGATTTCTTAAGAAAAGAGTTAAATCAGCTTCATCATCTAAGCCAACTTTCACGTTGCAAATGCCAAGGACAGGCTTGCCTAAACGTCTAACGCGAGCTAGACATTCTGCTTCAGCAGGCTGTGGAGCGTCATCCGTTATTAAAAATAGAACTAAATCAGCCTTAGTCGCTGCTTTGAAAGCTAACTCCTCATCTTCAGACCCCTCAAAAGCTGCAACCCCTGGAACATCCGTTACCTCAAGACCATTCCACGAGTATGAACGTACGTCCCTTGTTGTTCTTTGTGATCCAGTACCAATGGTTTTTCCATCTCCTCGAGTGAGAATTTCCATTAAAGTAGACTTTCCCGCCATTGTTCGACCGAATAGTGTAATGGAAAAATGATCTAAATTTTTTTTTCTTTCATTAAGATTTTGAACAGAAGATTTCTGTAATAATTCAAGCTCACTCACAACACCTACGAGCTGAGACTTTAATTGATCAACAACTCCGGGGGTTCTAACAGAACCATTATCAAGCGACTTTAGCGAACTCGAAAGAGTTGACGAAACCTCCTGAATTGCTTTTGCAGTCTCTTGAAGATTGTCTTTTGCAATTCTATATCCTTCGCGAGCAGCTGTTCTGCATTCTTGTAACGCAGCCCCAATGTCATGTTGTTTTTGATTCATTTCAGTCCACCTCCTTCGCATTATAGACATTTCAACACTATAAAATCGAACTAGATATAGTTTAATTTCGTCATTCGCCAACAACTTACCAATATCCTTCTCATTCGACAAAACTTGTCAATTTTCGACAAAATAAATACCCCGATGATATATCAGGGTCACTTAAATTATATTTAACGTCTAAAAATCTACGATTACATATCTCCTGGTCTTGCAGCCCAATCATCAGGGCCATCAATAACTTTTACTTTGGAAGCTGAAATGATTCTAGCTGCATGCTCATATTCACTTTCAACCCATTGACCTTCAACCAATATAAATTCTCCAATTCTTAATTCTCTGTCCAAAAGAACATCATCTTTATTAACATCAATTCTTACAACATCACTATTCTTATCATAAGCAATCATTAAATAGTAATCTGTACCATCCCACTCTAACGTTCCCTCTGTAAACAAAAACATCTCTTGTGAAATACATAACGGTTTAATTATTATACTTTCTTTTAAGCCAATTGTTTTCGCTTCTGAAATATTAGAAAATGTTAATGTATGCGAATAATCCGTTTTGTCGTTTCCATATTCCGCTTCAATAGAATCATACCCATTTTCAACTATTTGCTGTTCACATGCAAAAAGCAACAAAAAAATAAGTGTTACTAATATCAATTTAAGTTTGTGCAAATTCTCCCCTCCATTTATTCTTTTTTATATAATTTTCTTATCCATAAGCCATTAAGGTATACAATAACAGCTAAGAAAGCACTTGTAATAACAATATGAGACTGTGGTATATTAAAAGTTCTCAAGAGTAAAATTCCTAAATCAAATGGATAGTCATATAGATATAAATGATATTGATGATGATAATAGTTAATTATTTTAGACAAGATAAAAAATACTATGCCAGCGATAAATGCCTGAACTATTAGTGTGGATTGGTACCGATTTAAAAAATACTTCCGAAATACATAACAAGATATTATCGATGTTACTATACTAAATTGCAAATAATATCTAGCCATAAATTGTGAAGGAGTAGAATACATACCATATATTAAATGATAAGCGCATAAATACAAAAATATTGATAATATTGTTACATTAAAAACACTTATTAGTAAAGGTGGCCCTATTATTCTAAATAAAGTCATATTATTTTGCTCCTTGGAATGTTTATAAAATTACAATTCTAATATTAATTACTTATTAATTTGATTTTCAATCCTATCAATTTTCTCTTCAATATTTTCTAATTTACTTGAAGCTTTTTGAAAATAGCGTACAACTAAAAATATACTATAAACTATTAAACCCAAAATGAATAAAGAAATAAGTTGTACTATTGCTGTTCCTAATTGAAAAGCCATCTTATTTACCTCCCAATTCTAACTGTTTCACTTTATTTCCACGCTTCACAGCTCAATCTTATTTATTTTATAGTAAATTCTGCAAATATTGTTTTTTCTAAGTCCGTACCAGCAGCTCTAAAATTCTTTGATACACGGTAGTGCCCACTTCTTAAATGATAGGTATTTAGAGGTTGAACGTATGTTTCACCAGGTTTAATTTGTAGTCCTTCTAATGTAAAGCCAAACGTACTTGTTATCTCTTTCCACTTATCTTCTCTAAGAAGTTCTATTGTATACGGTCTTCCAAACTCTAAAATAGTTGGTCCATTATTTCTAATTTCAATTTCAACATTTCTATTTCTTAAATATCTCTTTTTATTCGTTTTCATTTCAGCATGTAACTCTTGTATGGGTACATAGATGAATGCTCCTAGTGTGTTTTTAATATCTTCATCTTGAATAAATTCTACAATTAATAAATATAATGCATTTTCTGTCAAGGGTAGCTCGTATGAGTAGTTTATTCTGTCTTTCGGGGTCTGACTAGTATAAATAAATTCATCCTTTATGTCTGTAATATTATATTCTTGATCTACTTTAAATAATTGTATATGTATTGTTATATCCATTAGAATACGGCTGCCACTAAAGCCAATTACTTCACCGGGCTTTGTTATACCCATTGAAAAACTGAAATCTAGTTGATTTTCTCTAAGCCAATCAATATTAGGATGACCAAAAGGCGTTACATCCGTATATTTAATTGATTGAAAAGCATAAAAATCTGTTTCTTCGTAGTAATTATCTTCTACCTCTATTATCTCTATACCTGACTTGCAACCAATACTAGCTATTGCCAAAAATATAATAGCAAATATTAATTTGTATTTTTGCGCTCTTTTCATAGAAGAATATTAACTCCCTTCTAAATTCCTCCTACTTTTCTTATTTTCCACGTTAATATGCCACTATATATTACAGGAGATATCATCTATAGCAGTGAATGAAAATATATAATACCTCTATGTAATATTTGACAATTTCACATTATTACTTTATATTATAAAGTAACTGCTTTGCATTATAAAGTTAGTGGAGGGATAATTTTATGGAAAAAACCGCATTAGCTGGTGCTTTGAAAGATATCAGCATTATTAAAAAATCTATCGGAGAAAACAAAAGTCCTAATGGAAAAGTTTATAATTTTTTATTACTCTTTGGGAGTGTTAATTTAATATATTTCTTATTATCAACAATTGGTGCTACCATGTTCTTTATGCTAAATAATTACTTTGTTTTTACACATACCTTAAAAGTAATTTTGTACATCTTGCTCTTTATTTATTTTGTAAAAATATATAATGAAGAAAAAACGAGTTCAAATAAATATTACCTCTGGTTTTTAAGCATATTTGCAGGGATTATATTTCTACTTCCATTGTTAATGCTTTTTATGCGATTTTTCACTAATTTTATTCTTGATGATTATAGGAACTTAGGAGAGTCTTTCCTGCATTTAAATAACATAAGTATGTTATCAAACATTCTACTTTTTTGCTTAATTTTAACTTTATGTGGTTTCCTATTGAAAAAGCAAAGTATTTTTATTGTTTCGTCAATGATTTTTCTTATTTATTTAATAATTGCCGTGCCTTATAGTAAGGTGACATTTGACATTCCTTTTTCAAAAACACCAGACGTTTTTATTTCTTTGATAGGTATATATTATAATTTAGTGATATCGTTGGGTTACATTGTTATAGCTACTCTTATGATTCTAAAAAGGGATATTGCACATGGAACTAAATAACATTCCTGAAGCTTTTACTCTACCTTTGAGGTTGTCGTTAATAAGTTCTTTAGTTAGTAGTGAAAAAACCTTTAATGAAATAAAAGAGATTACAAAAGCAACTGATGGTAATATAAGTGTTCAGTTATCAAAGTTAAAAAAATGGGGATATATCGAATCAAAAAAAAGTGTAATCGACCAAAAAAAACAGACTATTTACTCTATCACAGAGTTTGGAATGAACAAATTAGAAGAGTATGTTGTTCTATTAGAAGCTATAGTTAATCGTTCTAATGAAACCCCGTAATGTCGTTGGGAAAAATGTATAATTTGCTTGTATACCGCGCAGGACGCGTTGCTTCATGCTCCCTATTGAACTAACGCATTCGTTTTTTTATATGCTTACCTGCCTATTCGTTCAAGTGTGCTTGAGTAATAATCGTCAATAATTAGCATTGGTTCTTTTATAGACTGTAAGATGCTTTCTATGTCTAATAATTCATTTTCTTGTTCTTCATTAATGGTTCTAAAAACTGCAATAACGGCATCCATTTTCTCTTTCTCTTCACTACTTATAGAATAAGAATGATGTTCAAGAAACTTATTAGTCATACCAGATATAAATTCATCAACACGGAATAAACTGTACCATAATAAGTCCCAATCAGATGATGCATCTCCCATATGTATGGTTGAACTAGCAAATGAATAGGAGTAAATGCTTCTACTTTCTCCATTAACAATTCTCCAATTGTAAAACAACTCGTTCTTCTCATCACTGATTTTTTCTTTCTCAGTAGTTAAATGAATAAATTCCTCCAGCCTATTAGCCAAATTATTTCCTCTAACAGATATCATTGATAAATTGTCATAATTTCTATCTATACTCTGATTAACATAATGTCTGTACTCTAGGTGAACATAAATACTGTAAATAACAAAAACTCCAATTAACAAAATAAGAGCTACGTTTAAATGCTTTTTCAAATTTGTCTTCTTCATATAATCCCCCATTGGCTACTTTAGCTTCCGCGCCCTTGCGATGATATTGTATTATGAGCTTTGCTAACAAGTACACTGCTATTAGGTATATTTAGATGGTACAAAATATAGGCTATTGTGCCTCATTTTAATTTTCTTGCCAAAACACTTCATTATATCAAGTTCCGTTAACATCTTTTACAACTTGGAAAATATCGTCTCCCTTTTGCCACTTGCTGTAGACTTGTATTGGTTTACGACCTCTAAAATCTTGTATAATATTGGAACCTACAATTATCAGTAATGTTATGATTCCATACTTCCATGGCTGACTTACTAAATCCACCGATATAAAATATTTATTTTGATGTGTTTCGTTTACCCTTAATCCATTAGATAGATATCTTATTAAAACTGACTCTTCAGAATTAAACCCCACTGACACCATATATATGCCAAAAATACCGTCTCTTATGGTTGTTCTGTATGAGTTATCTATAGGTATTAAAGGTGCTTCATCGAATGGGTATTTTGGTCTCATATCTCCGAAAACATTCTTTTCAAAATGGAATACACGGGCTTCTTCTTTTTCATTTACTCGATAAGAGCCTACGAATAAGTGATTAAAGTTCATTCCATAACTGTCCATAATTTTAAAACTTCCTGAATCAAACTCGATTCCTGATTTTTGAATTTCCTTTTCTAATATTTCATTAAAGCTAAGCTTCCCTTCTTCGCTTATACTGCTTTGATCTTTGATATAATAAGATGGCATAGGAAGAATAACTCCCCCTATAAATATTACTAACATTGCTATACAAATGAAAATAATTATTAATTCAAAACCAAAAATACGAATATTTATTCCTTTAACATGGTATATAATCGTTATCACTAGCATGATTAATAAAATTAATGAGAGAATCCATATCACAGCTTAAATCCCTCCTATTTCTTTTACAGTCACATAACTATCTAAGCAATTAATTTATTATTTTCTTTTTCAATTAAAAATCCCAAATATAACTCTCTGATATTGGCATTTGCACATAACGTTTGGCATTTGCAACGTCCATTGGCCTTAGATAACTCCTAGCTTTGGTCAGTGTATGTGGTGCGGCGAACTAGACTATTGTTTTTTAAAAAGAAAATTAGTTATCGTCCCAAATATTAAAGCAGGGATAATTGCTAAAATTGCTATATATAAAATACTAACCATATCCAGATACATTAAATTCATTATAAATAACATTACATGTATAACATAGAAAATTATATAATCTATCTTTCTAAACTTCATATAAACCCTCCAACCATCAAATTATAAATATAGTAACTATTTACAGTTAAAACTATTTTACTTCTTTGACCATAAAAACATCTACCTTGCCATCCCATTCAACCATTACCTTTATACTGTCAGCAAAATCAGCTATATCATTAGAAATAGTTTCCCTGTAAGTGAATGTTTGTGTCCTATCATCTTTTGGTAAACCTCCGCCTCCTCCAATCACAGTAATTGTCGGTTCACTAGAATCACCATGAAACAATATATTATCGGAACTAAAGTGATCACCACTAAAGACATCGCCGACAAACTCTGCATCTTTATGTGCCCACCAATATCTGTATAACAGTATCTTATTATCTTTAACTTCCGAATAATCTCCCAAAAAAGAAATTGATACGTCGACCGTATGCGTATTAGTAGAGGTAGAATTTACTGCAAATTCCGCCTTCCAATCAGTTCCTTCGCCGACATATATTGTTGAAATCCGATCTCTTTCATTTTCGCAACCTGAAAATATTAAACTTCCAAACAATATTAGCATGATAAATAATCCCATTTTTTTAAATTTGAAAAAATGAATACGTTCAATTATATTTAACAACATTAATTTTTCTTCCTCCGATTAAATTAATTTACCTGCTTTGGAACCTTTAGGGTTAGATAACTCCTATCTTAGCTAGTGGATGTTGGCATGATTACTCCATGCTATTACTCAAAGACTTGCTTCCTGATTGCCCCTTGTGCAGACGCTTGGTTAAGCGGCGGTCTCTGCCCCACAGCTAAGAGCAGCAGAACGCTGCGGCCTAAAATATATCTTTGCTTTCATAAAATAATACAGGGTTTATGTCGTTAAATTACATTTTATTTTGATTTTCAATCCTACTAAGTATTCTCTCGATATTCCCCAGTCTGTTTGAAACATTTCGAAAATATCGTACTACTAAAAATACGCTATAAGGTATTAACCCTAAAACTAATAAAGATATAAGTTGTATAAGCGCTGTTCCTAAGTCAAATTTCATTAACTCTTCACCTTCCAATTCAAATTGTTTAACATCTGTATAAATCGACCAACATGATTGACAAAGTCCATATTCAAAAAGATTATCTACCAAATCATCATTGCGTTTGGGACACTTGAAGTTAAAACTATTATTTAACCCGTGCTGGATGCGCGCTATAATTCCTAATTGGTATAATAACATCGTGTTTCGCCAACAACATACCAATATCCTTCTGCATCGACAAAACTTCCCAATTTTCGACAAAATTAATACCCTGATGATTGTCAGGGTAGGTAACTTTATTATTTAATGAGTCTATTACACGCTATTAAGCACTATATAAAGGCTACGCCCCCTTTGGTATCAAGGATTCGTAGCCTTTTAACTAACGTTTAAAGTGAGAGCTTTCTATTAATAATCAATTAGTCTTATTTTTCATAATTGCTTGTACAAGCATTAATGGCAACTCCAATTTTTCATTATTAAGATAGAGATGGCTAATGTCGTCTTTTTCATTATATTGCTCTTTTAACGCACCAACTTCAATATGGATATTTTCCATTTTCTTATCAAGTTCTGCTACAGCAGCTGCTGCTTCTTTTAACTCATTCGTTAAACGCTTAGGAATATCTTTATTATATTTGTAAAAAATCTTATGTTCTAAGCTAGCCCAAAAATCCATGGCTATTGTACGTATTTGCAACTCTACATAAACATGCTCTATCCTATCTGACATAAATACAGGTATTTCTATTATATGATGGAGGCTTTTATAACCATTTTCCTTCGGATTTTTTATATAGTCTTTAGTCTCTATAAGTTTTATATCTTTTTGACTATTTAACATATCACTAATGATATAAATATCTGATAAGAACGAACAAGTAATGCGAATACCGGCGATGTCTTTGATTTCTTGTTTGAAAGATGTAAGAGATAAATCTATTTTCTTTCTTATTGCTTTTTTAAGTATACTTTCAGGAGTCTTTAACCTTGACCTTACGTGCTCAATCGGATTATATTCATTAATATACTGAAACTCTTGCTTCAATATATCTATTTTTGTATTTATTTCTGACAACCCAAACTTATAACACATCATGAATCTAGTTAATTCTTCCTTTAAACTTTTATAATGGTTAATATCTACCAATTTATTTGCTTGGTTCATGAATTATCAACATCCCATCTTAAAAGGTTTCTATGATTATTTCAGCTTCAATTTTTTCATACTCTCAAGTACATCAACAGTTTGATTTTCTAGTGTATCAATGGTCGCAGCCATTTGGTTTATATGTTGCATTTCATTTTCTAGTAACTGACTAATCAATTGACCTGTCTTTTTGTTGTCATCCGATGAATGTCGGAGTTCATTTATACTTTCATATACTTCATTACTGTGGTCTGCAATTTCTTGAGATACGCTTGCTACATCACTAATCCGCTCTGCTACAAAACGTATGGAGTTGCTTATACCCTCAAACTTTTGTTCCACTACTTTCATGTGCTGTTTACTGTCTGATGTTTTATCAGAAACTTGTACCATGGATTGTTGAGTTGCCTTTATTCCTTCTTGCACATTTTTAATTAAAGTCGATATGCTTTCTGTTGATTTTGCTGATTCTTCCGCAAGTTTACGTACCTCTTCAGCAACTACAGCAAAGCCCTTTCCTTGCTCACCAGCTCTTGAAGCTTCAATCGAAGCGTTTAAGGCTAACAGATTTGTTTGTTTTGCAATAGCTGTTATTGTATCAATAATTGACGTGATCTGCTCTGATTGTTTTTCAAGATCATTCACATAAGATGACGCATTTTCTACCACAAAAACAACGCCATCGACGTGTTCTTGCATTATGTTAACTACCTGATTTCCTTCGTTCGCAAATCTTTCTGTTTTAGTTACTTCATCAGTTATAATTAATAATTGATCTGAAACATCATTAATCCCTTCTTTTATTTCTTGGGTTTTGTTTGTTGCTACTGTTACACCATTAGCTTGATCTTCCATACGAATTCCCATGTCTTTGATTCTTACATTCATAGCTTTAAACTCCGACGCAGTTCGTTGAAAAGATGCTAGAAATTCACGGTTTGATTCTGAAAGATTATTAGTTGATTCATCGACCTTCGATAGCAATTGTTGCATAGAATCAATCATTTGATTGGTGTATTTAGCAAGTTCTCCTATTTCATCATTTCGATCAATGTCAATTCTTTTAGTCAAGTCTCCATCCATATTAGCCAGTTGTTGCATTTTTTTTACTAATTGATGGATGGGTTTAACTTGCCTCTTGGCCATAAACCTAACAACAAACCATACTGAAAATAAACTTATCACCATAATAAAAATCAAAACAACAACCAAAATAAGTTGCAATTTCATAAGTACATCTGTATTCATGTCAAACCCTACAATTCCTAGTACTTCTGTTTCGGACTTTACTGGAACTAGAACTGTCATGTTTGACGATTGATCTAAATAAGCACTACTAGTCTCAGTAGCAACTACCTCACCAGCAAGTAAAGCCTGATTAACAGTTTCATCACTCAAATTATAGATTGCACCTAGTGTGTGGGGTTGATTTGTTCCCTTGTCAATTGCATAAACCCAATCCCCTTGATCATTCAAAACTAACAAAAATAAATTTGGAATAATATCTTGTGTTCTCTCTTGTATGTATGCCAGTTGATCTGATATTTCCTGGTATCGTTCTTGTTCTGTATCTTGATTTCTTATTACTTCCTGCATATCTATCGTTTCCAACTCATTTCCCATAACATTTCCCATAATCGAAAACGTCAACTGTATTGCCTGAAAGACACTTGCTGTACAACAAAATAAAAAAATATACTAAAACTTAAAAATATAACTGCTAATAGAGCCATTATCCTTCTCGTCCATTGTCTTTGAAGCAACTTAATCATCCTCTCTGTTTTTTGCGACCAGTCAGTCGCGACCTAGTAGTCTTATGATATCATGTAGAAATTTTCTTTGTCAATATAACTAAACAGCTAATAAGTGACAATTTATTGACAACTTTTGCTCACTACCGTATAATGTGACCATCTGGTCGCAACCATTCAAAAAAAAACTCAAGGGGTTATGTCATATGCCTAATCAAACTTTTTATAATTTGTCTATTGAGAAGCAAACAGAAGTTATTAATATATCGATTGAGGAATTTGTACAAAAGGACTATGATGCAGCTTCACTAAATCATATTATTGCGCGCCTTGGCATTGCAAAAGGCAGCTTTTATCGTTATTTTTCTAACAAAAGAGAACTATACATGTATCTTATCGACCATGTACTTACAAAGGCAATTGAGTTCATAAGAATGAATGTTGCTTCTGAAAAAACGGAAAACACGAACGACGATTTCTTCGTATTATACAAAATTCGCTTCAATGCTTTTATAGAATTTGTGATTCAACATCCACAATACTTGCGACTACTATTCCGTGCTTACGACCGTGGTGACTTAAGGAAAGATGCCGAACTTGGTAACCACCTAAGAGGGCTTAAAATATTTCGCGGATACATTATTGAAGCTCAAAATAATGGGCAACTTAAAAGTTCATTTGATCCTGATCTAATTCTTTATGTAATCGCCCAGCTAACCGCAGGATTACATAGATACATTGAATATAAACACGGGCTTACTTATAATGAACTTTTAATAAATGACTCAGAAATGTTAGCAAAAAGGAAAGAACAATTAAACATACTAGTTGAACAAATGATTGCTATACTGCGTAATGGACTAGAATATTAACAATAGTATAGTTCGCTAAAAGAACACATCTGTATATCATCACATATACAAATGTGTTCCTTATTAGCTAAATGTCTTTTTAAATATTTCTTAACAGCTACCCTTGTAAGTACTGCCTAAATGCTCACTCAATAATTTATAAGCACAGAATTGTCCACACATCGAGCAGCACTCTTCTTCATCTGTATTCTTTTCCTTCCTAATCCTTGAAGCTTTCTCTGGATCTATGGCTAGTTCAATTTGTTTCTCCCAATCAAGTGCTTTGCGAGCCTTGGCCATTTCCAAATCCCACTCTTTAGCTCCTTTGACACCTTTTACGATATCAGCAGCATGGGCAGCTATTCTTGAAGCTATTACACCTTCCTTAACGTCTTCTAATGTAGGTAGGCCTAAATGTTCTGCAGGGGTTACATAGCAAAGAAAATCTGCCCCGGAAGAAGCTGCTATTGCACCACCGATAGCTGAAGTAATATGGTCGTATCCTGGAGCTACATCAGTAACAATCGGTCCTAATACATAGAACGGTGCGTTATGACAAAGCGTTTTCTCGATAGTCATGTTTGCTTTAATTTGGTCTAGCGGTACATGCCCTGGTCCTTCAACCATAACTTGAACCCCGTAATCCCTAGAACGCTTTACTAGACCACCAAGCGTTATCATTTCTTGAATCTGTGGGCTGTCCGTTGCATCTGCTAAACATCCCGGCCTTAGACCATCACCCAGACTTATAGTTACATCGTACTTCTTACAGATTTCTAGCAATCTATCATATTGTTCGTAAAGTGGGTTTTCTTTTCCATTATGTAGCATCCAAGCAGTAAGGAAAGATCCGCCCCTAGACACGATATCCATTACTCTGCCAGTGTTTTTAAGTTCTTCAATAACCTGTAATGTAATACCACAGTGAACAGTTATGAAGTCTGCACCATCTTTACAGTGCTTCTCAACTGATGCAAACATATCATCAGCGGATAACTCTACTAATGACTTCCCTTGTTTCGCAACTTCTACTAGAGCCTGATATATAGGCACTGTTCCTACCATAACTGGGCATTCTTTGATAATCGTTCTTCTAACCTCGTCAATATTCCCACCTGTACTTAAGTCCATAACGGAGTGGGCGCCAGCATCAAGGGCAACTCGAAGCTTTTTTAGTTCACCATCCAATTCTGGATAAGATTCTGAAGTTCCAATATTAGCATTGACTTTTGTAGACAATCCTTTCCCTACCGCTATAGGTTGAATGCCTTTATGGTTGATATTACATGGTAGAACGACTTCACCTAGCTTTATCGCTTCACATAGCTGCTCTGCCGATATACCTTCCCGCTCTGCAGCGGCTCTCATTTCGTCTGTTATAATTCCTTGTTTTGCTTTTAATAATTGGGTCACGTTGCACCTCCAAATGCTGTTTTTTAATAATATTTATAAAAGTGGTGTGTCGGTCCTACACCTTTCCCTACTGCAAATGAATGCCTAATCGCTTCTGTAATATATTCCTTCGCCTTGCTTGTGCTTTCGTACACATCATATCCTTGTGCCAAAAATGCTGCTAAGGCTGCTGAGAAAGTACATCCAGTTCCGTGGGTATGTTGTGTATTGATTCTTTTACTGTTGAACAAATGATACTCATCACCATCGAATAATACATCTGCACAGGTTTCATCGTCTAGATGTCCACCCTTTACAATTACAAATTTAGCTCCTAGCTGATGTATTTCTTTAGCTGCTAGTTTCATTTCTTCTATGTTCGAGATTTTACTATCTACAAGAACCTCTGCCTCATAGATATTTGGTGTAACCACATATGCCCTTGGCAATAGATGCTTTTTAAGTGAGTCCTTTGCTTCTTTTTTTAGTAGGTGGCAGCCGCTTTTGGATACCATAACCGTATCAATGACGACTTTATCTGCTTCGTAAGTATGTAGACGCTCGGCAATTACCTTAATTATCTCTGCACTGGATACCATACCGATTTTCACACCATCTACGTTAATATCTGTATAAATAGCATCTATTTGAGCGGCAACCATATCTGGTGTTATTTCTTGAACTCCCGTAACACCTTGGGTATTCTGTGCCGTTACAGCCGTTATGACGCTCATACCATATACACCTAGTGCAGAAAAGGCTTTTAAATCTGCTTGAATACCAGCACCACCTGAAGAGTCGGATCCAGCTATTGTTAATGCATGTTTCACTTAAACACCTCCCGACTTACTTAATTGTTGAACTAGCGGGCTAAGATATCCCGAATTTCGGCAACCCTTTGAACAATGTCTTCCGCTTCTACTATTTCTGTAACTAGACAAATACATTTTGCACCACGTTTTTGCACTTCTTTGATGTTATGCCTTTTAATTCCGCCAATTGCCACAAAAGGTAAATCAATATTTTCAGCTACATACTCTAAATAAGTAAAACCAACTGGGTCGCAGACGTCTTTTTTTGTGTTAGTGGCAAAAATCGGTCCTACACCAATGTAATCTGCTCCCTGTTTTAGTGCTACTTGAGCCTGTTCTACAGAATGGGTTGATAAGCCAATAATCATATTATCAGGTATTAGGCTCCTTACCGCAGAAATTGGCATATCTTCTTGGCCGATATGGACTCCGTCTGCTTCAACAGCCATTGCAATATCTATATCATCATTAACGATAAATATAACCCCTGCATCAGCAGTTAGCTTACGAATTTCTAAACATTCTTGGTATTTATATAAGTTCTTTTTGTCTTTTTCTCGATACTGAATTACTTTGATATCAGCCTCAATCATTTTCTTTACAACTTCAATGTTTGACCTTCCACGCGAATACTCTTCTGCCGTGATTCCATATAGGTCAGTATTTAGTATTATGTTAGTTTTTTTCACGTTATCACCCTTACTTGCACACTGAGTTTATATCTCGTCATCCAAAACATTAGATAAAATTATATCTGCAAGCTTTCCAGCTGCAATATTTACCCTCGGTGAAATTGGCGGCACACCTGGTTTAACACCAGTTTCTAAATCGCCGACTAAGTAGAATTTATCCTTAACCTTAGTGATTTTAATATCATCACTGTTTCCCCAGCCTGCTAATCCTGACGCTGATACAAACAGTTTTTCTGAGGACATATAACGACTAGCTATCATTCTTTTTGCTGCTATTGTGTCAAAGGCTTCGACTACAACATCACAATTCGCATAATATTCATCTAAGTTAGATGTTTCTAAACGTTCCTGATGTATTGCTAGATTTAAATCTGGATTAATCCTCATTAAATTTTCTTTTAATACTTGTACCTTTGGTTTGCCAATTTGGTCGATAAAGTAAAATTGACGATTTAAATTGCTATATTCAAGGACGTCAAAATCAACTATTACAAAATTTTTAAATCCGCTTCGAACTAGATTAAAGGCACAATTGGAGCCTAGTCCACCTGCTCCTGCAATACCTATGGTTTTCGATTGGATTTTTTCTAGATTATCACTTCCTATATAATTAGCTACTGCTTGTTCAAATGCATTCAATATATTCACCTCACTTATCTAAATAAATGCCAATCCTTTAACACGGGCTGATAGTTATTCTGGTATATCATCTCCATCATTTCCTCAACTGAACGTTCATCAGATATATCAAACTGGTTAGAAGCTTCTTCATTACCTGAATGACCGCCGACTTTAGTAGAAACGCCAGCTGACATCTTCGTTACTCCAAGTGGTAGGATAGCGTCTCGCAGCTTGGCAGTTTCGCGGGTAGAAATATTAATTCCCACACGTGGAAGGTATAGCCGTAACGCCAACATCATCTGCACCAATTGCTGGTCGGAGACAGTAGTCCTTGGCTGAAAAGCGCCTTTAAACGGCCTCAGCCTAGGTAAAGACACGCCAACTTCTACATCGATATATTTAGTTTGTAAGTAATTAGCATGTAATCCTGTATAAAAAGCCTCAGAATAAAAATCACCAAGCCCTAAAAGGGTTCCAATATTGACGCTCCTCATCCCAGCAACACAGCCTCTTTCAGCAGCATTCAAGCGATAGTGATAATCCTTCTTCGGACCTTTTAGATGTACCTGTCGATATATTTCCTCGTTATATACCTCTTGATAAATCGTTAAGCCATCCACACCAACATCTACTAGCTCTTTGTATTCCTCAACATCAAGTGGATATATTTCAATTGAAATAGAAGAAAAATACTTTTTCAATAGCACAATACACTCTTTAATATAAGATACTGGTGTTTTACTCCTAGACTCTCCAGTAAGGACGAGGATGTGTTTAAGGCCTGTTTTGGAAATAGCCCCCGCTTCTTTTTCAAGATCTTGTAGCGTTAATTTATTTCTTTTAAATTGCTGTTGACTATTAAAGCTACAATAAGCACACTGATTGACGCAGTAATCAGCTAAATACAAAGGCGTATATAAACCTATAGTTCTACCAAAATGCTGTATCGTTAGTTCACGTGCACGCTTAGCCATTTGTTCTAAATACTTATCCGCGCTAGGTGAAAGTAAAGCCAGATAGTCAAGCTCATTAAGATGCTGCTTATTAATAGCATTAATTACATCTTGATCGTCAATAGAATTAAGATAACGCTCAATATTTAATTCGTCGTATTGCTGAGACATTCGATAAAAATCCATAGAATTCCCTTCTTAGTATCTAGTTTGAAAAAATTTATTCACTTTGATTGTTTAAAAACCCAGTTAACGGCGAAGAAGCATCAGCATAATCTTTGGTAGCTCCAGGACCTGCTAAATAAGCAGTTCTCCCAGCCTTTACCGCATCCCTAAAAGCCTCTGCCATCAATACTGGATTTTTAGCCGTTGCAATAGCTGTGTTTACTAACACTGCTGCAGCTCCTAATTCCATGGCTTCTGCTGCCTGGGAAGGCTTACCAATGCCAGCGTCAACAATTATTGGCAATGAAATCTCATTTATTAGTATGCGAATCATTTCTTTCGTTTGTAGCCCTTGATTTGACCCTATAGGCGCTCCTAATGGCATTACCGCAGCAGCACCTACTTCGACTAACTGCTTAGCTACCATTAAATCAGGACTCATATACGGCAATACAACAAACCCATCCTTAGCAAGTATTTCCGTAGCTTTGATAGTCTCATAATTGTCTGGAAGTAAGTATTTGTTGTCTTTAATAACCTCAATTTTAATCCAATTACCACATCCAGCAGCCCTAGCAATTTTAGCAATACGAACTGCTTCATCTGCTGTTCGTGCACCCGAGGTATTTGGTAGCAAAATACAGCCCTTCGGAATAAAGTTCAATACGTTCTCCTGCTCTGAATCAAAATCGATTCTACGGAGTGCCATAGTAACAACTTGACTTTCAGAACTTGCTATTGCCTTATTCATAACTTGATTGTTAGCAAATTTACCTGTGCCGACTAAAAGGCGGCTTTTCAGATTTTCATTTGCTATTTTTAAGTTGTCTTTTGGTTTTGCTTCGAAATATTCTTCATTATTCATATTATTAGCCTCCACCAACAAATCTAAGAACCTCTAAATGGTCATTATCCTGAAGCTTAATTTGCTCCCATTGCTCACACTCAACCACCTGTCCGTTGTGTTCAACAACCACCTGTTCTGGACATAAGCCTTTACTATTAATAAAGCCCATAATTGAAATACCTGTTTCACTAGTCTCAACTTCCTTACCATTTACTACGATAATCATTTACTGCCCCTCCTAAAATTTTATTGAAATAAATATGAATATAAAAAACTCCCTTATAATTCAAGGGAGCTTTGATCTGATAGACTATTGGCATTGAGAGTTAGCTTATGTCTAGCCTTATAGTTATGTTATAAAGTAAGACAGTCTACTGCTTCCCTGCGCTGGTATTATCCATATCAGGTTCAAAGGGTCGGTTTTATTCCTCTCAGCCAAATAGCTCCCCTAGCTTTCAATATTAAATTATTATTCAGAGTTTATATCCTTTTCAAAGTTTTGTAAAGTGCAAATTTTTATTTTATTTACTTACTTAGTTGGGAAAACTGCTTAATATAAGGTTACTTGGCATGTTTTTGAAATATTCTTATACTTATAGTTGATTTTTTGGTGTTTTCACATTATTGTAAAATTAAAGAAAGTAAAGGAGTGACGCTAAATGGAAAAGAAAACAATTGATATCTTGTTACAGACTGCACCCTTTAATAAATTACCAAAAAACGTTGTTGAAGCATTAGTGGAAAATGCATCGTTTCGTACATATCAGGAACAAGAATTTATTTTCCGTGAAAAACAAGAATTGAATGAGGTTTATGTTGTAATTGAAGGTATGGCAATGGCTGTTTTGACAATGTCAGATGGAGAAGAATCTGTTATTGAGTTCTTCAGACCAGGGAACTTTTTTGGTGAAGTAGCTGCAATGGCAGTGTCTAATCCGCCTATCTCTGTGCAAGCTGTTCAACCTCTTACCTGTTTAGTTTTTACCCGTCAAGCATTTAGTAACTTAATACATACAAATCCTATATTTGCAGAAGAAATGACCCGTATCATTAGTGAAAGATTATTAAAGATATACCGCGAATTGCATGAAGAAATCTCTCACCATAAGCATGGAATTGAGACCCTGCCATTTAGGAAAAAGATTGGTGAATTCATGTCAGCACCGGTCCTTACTTGCACACCAAGTGCAAAGGTAACAGAGATAGCTAAAATTTTCTTAGAGCACAAAATTAGTTCTATTATTGTTACTAAGAAAAATGACAACGTTCCTATGGGTATTGTCACCGAGTCAGACTTAATTAAGAAGGTAATAGCAAGAGAGAAGGATATAAAAACAGTAACTGCCGTTGAAATAATGGGTCACCCACTTCACACGATAGAAGCTAATAATTACTATTATGATGCACTATTAAAAATGGTCCAGAATCATATAAAACACTTAGCAGTTGTTGAAAACAATCGTTTAATCGGAATTGTAACTGTTAAAGATTTAATGAAAGCACGAAGTGTTGGAACGTTATCGATTGTCGATAGTATTGAAAAGCAAACAACTATCGAGGGCTTAATTAAAGCACAAACTGAAATCGACAAGGTACTCGAAGCATTGGTCAATGAACAAGCACCAGCCTATGAGATAAGTACGATTATTACAGAGTTTAATGATCGGGTTACGAGAAAGATTATTCAAATATCTGAACAACAGATGATTGATGAAGGTTTTGGTGCTCCTCCTGCTGAATATTGTTGGTTACAGCTAGGTGCAAGTGGTCGAAAAGAGCAGCTACTCAGAACACCACAAAACAATGCAATATTATATAGCGACCCATCGCCAAATCGCATGAAAACAACTGAACAATATTTCGCAACCTTAGCCGAAAAAGTTGTAACTAGTTTAAAAGATTGTGGTTTTGATGAATGCGCTAAAGGTATTACAGCGAAAAATCCACTCTGGCGTAAATCTTTTAAAGACTGGTTAGTAACTATCGATAATTGGTTGAAAAGTACGGATGCAAATGTTGTTGACACTTCCACATACTTGTTAGATTTTAGGTTTGTTTATGGAAAAAAACGCATCGCCGAAGATTTGCGATACTTTATCTTAGATGAAACAAAACCTGCAACTATGTTCCTCCATCAGCTAACGGATAAAGAAATAGCTAATGAAATCCCATTAGGTATTCTCGGTGAGATTATCACGCCTAATTCTGGTGACCAAAAAGGTATGTTAAATCTTCGTAACGATGGTTATTCACATATAGTTAATTGTATAAGGTTATATTCGTTACGATATGGTGCAGAAAAAACATCAACATTTGAGCGGATTGAAGAAATGGTTGAGTTAGGTCACTTTTCTAAATTTGAGGCGAAAAAATACAAGGAAGCCTTTGATTGTTTATTGCGCTTTGCTTTAGAAAAAAATATTCAGAAAGTAAAACAAGGTAAAATAGCAGACAATTGTATATCTCCTTTATCTTTGGAAAAAGATGAACAGGAATTACTTAAAGATGCTTTAGTTACTACGCAAAAATTACAGGAACGAACACGTAGCTTTTTAATCGAGAATAAAATATAATAAAATCAAACAAAAAGATGGGAACGAGGGAGCTATAGTGAGGATTCAATTATATAATGTTATGGAAAGAGTTGTGAAAGAAGCTTTAGATGATGTAATGAAGATAAACGATAGTTTTTGTAAATGTCAGGAATGCCAGGTAGATATTATGGCTATAGCACTTAACCAACTTCCACCTAAATACGTAGGCACTCGCAAGGGCGAAGTCTACTCTAAGCTTAATACATTATCTAATCAATTTAACAGTGATGCCTATCGTGAAATTACGAAGGCAATTGAAGTTGTAAAAAACAAACCACATCACGAAACAACGCCCTCATAACTAGGGCGTTGTTTTTTTGAGTTGCGAGTTTAGATTAGTTAAAACCTCTCCAATGTTCCCTCTTATGATTAAATCTGCCTCTTTATCCATTCTCGTCTCATCTCGGTTAATTATACAAAATTTAGCACCCGATTCTTTAGCATGAAGTGGCAGCATGTTAGCTGGTGAAACCTCTAAGGAAGAGCCTAAAACTATAAATAAATCACTTCTCATGGCTTCAAGAAATGCTCTATCTAAGGCCATTTTAGGCAATTGTTCACCAAATAAAACTACACAAGGACGCAGCTTGCCATCACAACTCGCGCAAGTCTCTTGATCTATTAATACATCCTTACTACTATAGTTTTTACGGCATCCTAAACAACGCATTTTAGTTAATGTACCATGCAGCTCTATTACGTCCTTGGCTCCTGCTTGCTGGTGAAAGCCATCGACATTTTGAGTTATTATCGTGTTGATAATCCCCTTAGTCTGCCATTCAGCAAGTATTGCATGTCCTATATTTGCCTTATATTCGTTCAACTGTAGAATTCGCTCACGATAAAAACCTATAAATTCTTTGAAATTTTTATTAATCGCATCCGTTGAGGCTAAACTAAGCGGATCTTTATCCTTCCACAATCCATTTTGTGACCTAAAGTCTGGTAGCCCTGATTCAGTACTCATACCAGCACCAGTAAAAATAGTAGTTATACGAGCTTCAGAAATCCAATCCACCAGTAAATCTATATTATTCATCTGACCACCTACATTATTTTAATTAAGATAATTTATTAATATATAAATTCCAGTTTGTCATATAGCTACTAACTTTGTCAAATACAGAATTTAATGTTATATTAAAACCGTTAATTTTTGTAATTGGGGGGCATTTTATGTGGGGAGATAAAAGATATCATTCCTGGAATTATCACCTAAGGAAAACCTTTGGAACTAAAGTGTTTAAATTACCCCTCGACGCTGGTTTTACTTGCCCTAACAGAGACGGTACATATAGCACTGAAGGCTGTATATATTGTAGCAGCAGAGGCTCTGGTGATTTCGCAGGTAATGTTAATTACAGCTTAGAGAAACAATATTTACAAACCCGAGAAATGATGCACAAAAAATGGCCTGACGCTAAATATATCGCGTATTTCCAGGCTTTTACTAATACTTATGCCAGTGAATCTATACTTAGGGAATTATACAATACAGCATTATCATTCCCTAATGTTGTTGGCATTTCAATCGCAACACGTCCTGATTGTTTACCTGCGGAAGTATTAGATTTATTAGAAGAATTAAATAATAAAACTTATCTATGGGTAGAGCTAGGTCTGCAAACTGTTCACGATAAAACCGCGAGTTTAATCAATCGAGGACATGATTATCGATGCTTTATCGATGGTTTAAACAAGCTTCAGGAAAGAAATATCAATACATGTGCCCATGTTATTTATGGGTTACCTGGAGAAACTATATCTGACATGTGGTCAACAAGTAAAACGATTGCTACTTTACCTTTGCAGGGTATTAAGTTCCATCTACTCCACGTCTTAAAAGGTACTCCATTAGCAAAAATCTATCAACAGGGTGGGTTGGAATTTATGGACTTTGATGCCTACATTAAGCTTGTTGTAGATACACTTGAGATTTTACCTGATGATATGATAATACACCGTCTAACTGGCGACGGTCCCCGCGATTTATTACTTGGTCCAATGTGGAGCCAAAAAAAATGGGAAATTTTAAATGCTATTGACCATGAATTACTAAATCGTTCCAGCAAACAAGGAGCAAAAAGACACGATTTCTTGTTGCATAACAGAATAATAAATAATACAATATGTTATAAAGGTTAAAACCATAATTTTTATAGAAAATTAATAGAAAAATCAGAGAGAGGACGTACGTATGAATGAGTAAACCTGAAGACATAACCAAAATACTTGTCAACTCAGAGTTGGCACAAAAAAACCTTCCTGTCCCCCAGCTTGTTGAAAAAGCACTTGCTAATGGAGAAGGTGTTCTAACGGATACTGGAGCGTTTAGAACTACTACAGGAAAGTACACTGGAAGATCACCTAACGATAAATTTATTGTAGATGAGCCTAGTGTGCATGACAAAATCAATTGGGGCCCAATCAATAAGCCCTTCTCACCAGAAAAGTTTAATCTTTTATACAATAAAGTTCTTGATTACTTAAAAGCTAAAGAGCTTTACATATTTGAAGGCTTCGGTGGTAAAGAGAAAACCTACCAGCTACCAATTCGAGTTATTAATGAGTTTGCTTGGCATAATTTATTTATCCGTCAATTATTATGTCGCCCTACTGCTGAAGAATTAGATTCTTTTGAGCCTGAATTCACTATATTATCTGCTCCTGGTTTTAAAGCAGACCCAGAAGTAGACGGTACGAATTCTGAGGCTTTTATTATTGTTAACTTTGCAGAAAAAGTAGTTTTAATTGGTGGCACCCAATACGCAGGTGAAATGAAAAAGACTGTATTTAGCATTTTGAATTACTTATTACCTCAGCAAGGTGTATTACCTATGCACTGTTCTGCAAACAAAGGGCAAGAATTAGATGTTGCTCTGTTCTTTGGCTTATCAGGTACAGGTAAAACAACACTTTCAGCAGATCCAAACCGTTATTTAATTGGTGATGACGAGCATGGCTGGACAGATGATGGGATTTTCAACTTTGAAGGTGGTTGTTATGCTAAGTGTATTAAGCTTTCAAGGGAAACTGAGCCACAAATATGGGATGCTATTAAATTTGGTGCAGTTTTAGAGAATGTTGTAATAGACGATAATAAAACACCTGATTATGATAGCAGTGAACTTACTGAGAATACACGCGCAGGTTATCCTGTTGATTACATACCAAATGCGATTTTAGCAGGTACTGGTGGTCATCCGAACGTGGTAGTTTTCTTAACTGCTGATGCCTTTGGTGTTTTACCACCTGTAGCTAAGCTGACTAAAGAACAAGCCATGTATCATTTCCTATCAGGATATACAAGTAAACTAGCAGGTACAGAAAGAGGAATTACTGAGCCACAGGCAACATTCTCTACGTGCTTCGGTGCTCCATTCTTACCACTCCCTCCTGTTGTCTATGCTAAGATGCTTGGAGAGAAGATTGAGAAACATAATACCAGTGTTTATCTCGTAAATACAGGTTGGTCTGGCGGCCCATACGGCGTTGGTAAGCGTATGAATCTACCATACACAAGAAATATGGTTAGTTCAATTATTGATGGTACTCTTGATAATGTCGATACTATCACTGATGATGTGTTCGGCTTACAGATTCCAATTAGTTGCCCAGGTGTTCCTGATGAAGTATTAGTACCTAGAAACACATGGCAAAACAAGGATGAATATGACCAGCAAGCCAATGATTTAGCCGCTCGATTCCAAGAAAACTTCAAAAAGTTCTCTGATATGCCTGATGCAATTAAACAAGCAGGTCCTAAAGTTAAGGCTACTTCATAGTTAAAATAACCTATTCAAATAATTTTTAAAAGGGAGTGCCGCTAACTACTTATATAAGTAGTTAGCGGCACTCCCTTTTTCTTATCCAACAATAATCTTTTCTACTGGGTACTTATAATTTGAAGGTTTTTTATCGTGATTTATTGCAAATAGAAACGCTAATATACCTATTCGACCAATAAACATTAAAACCATAAGAATAAATTTACTAATATTAGTGAATTCAGGTATTACTCCTGTTGATAGTCCACAGGTTCCAAATGCCGATGTTACTTCAAAGGCTATATTTACTAAGGATGCATTATCTGCTTCTAATATGTTTATGACTAAAATTGAACCCATTATTAAAATAACACCAGTCGTAAAAACCACAAAGCTTTTAAGTACATCCTCATCATCCAGTCGTTTACCAAATACATGAATATGCCTTTTCCCCATTGCAAAGCTTCGCACTGCTAAAATCAATGTTGCAAACGTCGTTGTCCTAATTCCCCCACCTACACTTGAAGGACTAGCACCGATAAACATTAAAATTGAGACAAAGAAAAGTGTTGGTACAAAAAGATTTGTCACATCAATGGTAGTTAACCCGCCACTTCTAGATGTTACTGATAAAAACATTGACACAAAAAATTGTTCGTGCCAAGCTTTATCAGCTAGAACTCCTGCTCGCTCAATTAACCATATGCCCGCGGCTCCTAATACTAATAATAAGAAATAAATAAACAACGTAACCTTTGTAAATAGTGAAAATCTATATTGATATTTATTAAAGCGCGAATGTATATAGGAAAGTATTTCAATAAGAACTGGAAACCCAATTGCCCCTAATACTATTAAAACCATACTGCCTGATTGCACTAGATAGTCGTTTTGAAATCCAATTAATGAATTTCCAAAGATGTCAAATCCACCATTGGTATAGGCAGATATCGCATGAAAGACTGCATAGTATAGTGCCTGTCCGATTTCTGGGTAATATCCTCTATAATAAAATATACTTGCAAAGTATACTACACCAACGAACTGAATGAAAATAGCAAAGCCAAATACTAGTTGGATTACCTTTACTAAGCCCATCAATTGATTTCGATTCTGATCGACCATAATTAACTGTCTGTATCCTAAACCGATATTCTTCCCTAGCACTACCCATACAAAGGTCCACAGAGTCATTATCCCTATACCACCAGCTTGCATGGAAGCTGCTATTACGCCAACACCAAAGGGCGTAAACGATTCTGCCGTATTAGTAACTGTTAATCCAGTAACGGTTATGGCACTTACTGTCGTAAACAAGATATCTACGAAGCTCAAATCAACCCCTGGTTTAGTAGCCCAAGGTAATGACAGCATAATTGCCGATATACTAGTAGCAACTGCATAGATAATTACTATAAATTGAGGCGCAGTCAATTCTATTTTATTAAATAAGGGTAATTCTAATCTCATATATACACACTCTCATCTACTCTTTTTCATCTAATCTTTTTCGAAAAACAGCTCATATGTAAAGCCATTAGTCTGAACAACAATTGTACCATAGATATCAGTTCCGTAAACAGGAATAGCATTCTCATATAACCTATCAATGACCTGTTTATGCGGATGACCATACTCATTATCTCTACCTGCACTATAAATTGCAATATCAGGCGTCACAGCGTCAATAAATTCTTGACTTGATGATGTCCTCGAACCATGATGCCCAAGCTCTAAAATAGTAGACTTAAGATATGTTCCCTCGTTTACTAGCTTCTGCTCAATTGGTCGTTCAATATCACCAGTTAGCAACACCGAAAAGTCTTTATAAACAGCCCTTATGGCTATACACCCTTCATGAAAATCACCTGTTAACTGCTCTGGGTTTAACACTTCCAATATTAGCGAACCAATTTCAAAGCTTTCGCCAGCTCTAGGCTCGTAGTAGCTTGCCTCTGATCTAGAAATGGCATCTATCGCCCGTTCAAAAGTTCTTGTAGTATGTACATCGCCACTCATCCAAACTTCAGTTACTGGAAAAGCATCTAATACTTTATCGAATTGTCCAATATGGTCAGCATGTGGGTGCGAGCCCACTAATAAATCAAGTTCTTTAACCCCTATGCTTCGCAAATATGGTACTACATCATCTCTTCGAAAATGCCCAGCATCCACCAATACAGTAAAATCAGGTCCAATCATTAAAGTCGCATTTGCTTGACCTACATCAATAAAATGCACCAGTACAGTGTCTGGGTTTATTTCTAAATTTGTTGAGTCTATGCTAAAAATTTCGATGACTATAAATAATAACAACAGAGCCAACAACACAATAACAGCATTTATTAGCAAATTACTTTTCTTAGATTTAAACATATATATAACAAACTTCCCTTGTAGATATTTTTTCTATGTTATATTAAGCTGTTTTACATTCTAGCATATAAACAAACAATTATAAACACGTATCAACAGGTTAAAAAAATATTTCGGGAGTTTAGTCCCATTTTGTTTAATGATTATTTCTTTTATCATAATTCTATAAGCCTATAATATAATTTTTATAGTATCTTTGACCTGCTAAAAATCAGCAAATGGACGTGTTAAAATGATATATACTGCTATAGACAATGTGAAATATGGACAAATTTTAGCTCGCAACATTTATTCCAGTGATGGAAACATCCTATTACGACAAGGTGTAGAGCTATCTGTTGGATTAATAACTAGACTGAGGAATATGGGCGTAAACGCTATATACATACAAGACGATCGCTTTATTGATGTAGAGGTAGAAGATGTAGTGTCTGAGGAAACCAAAAGAGAGGCTATGTCGAATTTAGCGTTTGCTGTTCAAAGTATTCAAGCAGGAAAAGATTTCAATATCGCACCCCTAAAGAAAACCATAGATAATGTGGTAACAGAGATTATAGCTAATAAAAATGTGCTGGCCAACCTTTCTGATATTCGCACTAAGGACAATTCGCTATTTGTTCATTCTATAAATACCTGTATGATCTCTGTTTTAATGGGTATTCAATTAAATATTAATAAATTACAGCTGGCAGAACTAGCCATAGGTAGCTTATTACATGATATTGGAAAAGTGTTAGCAAAAGATGATGATAAAGAACACCCTTGGCATGGGTTTAATGTATTAAGAAAAAAGCATGACTTTAATGTGATGACCGCTCACATCGCCTTACAGCATCACGAATATCTTGATGGTAGTGGATATCCGCGGGGCGTGACAGGTGAGGAAATACCACTTTTCGCGAAGATTTGTGGCGTTGCTGACCATTTCGATTCTCTTCTTGAAAAGAAATCTATGAAACCTTATGAGGCTTGCGAAAACATCATGGCCCTAGCGAATACCAAGTTTGATTTGAATATTGTTAATGTCTTCCTTAAATCTATTGCAGTTTATCCTAATGGAAGCTGGGTAACCCTTACTTCAGGTGAAATAGGAGTTGTTGTTAGACAACATAAAGGCTTACCCACTAGACCGGTAATCAGAATATTCAAATCTAATAGTGATGATACTGATTGGCAAAATGCAGATATGCTTGATATAGATTTAGCTAAAGAGAAAACCCTTTTTATTAAAAGTACATTATCGGAGTAAGCTTAATTAGGAAGCTTTAATTAAAATACATTTTAACGAGGGATTTTCCCACGTTAAAATGTATTTATAAATTGAATAATTGCTGGGCCTAATAGTACGATAAAGATACTTGGGAAAATAAATAGAACTAATGGAAACAAGATTTTTATAGGAGCTTTCATTGCCTCCTCCTCAGCCCTTTGTCGCCGTCTTTCCCTAACCTCATTTGATTGTACTCTAAAGACATTCACAAGACCCATTCCTAATTTCTCTGCTTGAATTATGTTCGTTATTAACACATTCACTTCATGTAGCGTCAGTCTTTCCCTTACACTACTAAGGGCTTCTTTACGTGTTTTTCCTAGGCGTATTTCCTCTAAACATCTTTGAAATTCTGATGATAATACTCCTTCTTTCTTCATTATTACCTTACCTAGAGCAGAATCAAAACCTAATCCAGCTTCTAAGCTTACCGTTAATAAATCCAAAATATCTGGCAGCTCTTTTTGCGCCAAAGCATTTCTTTCCTTGATTTTTTGTTTAAGATAGATGTATGGCAATAATAGCGCAATCAAAAAGCCAACCACCGCCAACAACACAAAACCTTTGATGCTGACACCTAAGAAAAATCCATAGGATACTAATAAACTAGGAAAAATAAAAAACAATATCATTTGTAAAATCCTAAACTCCACTGCTGTCAAATTAAATGGTGACCCCGCCTGCAATAATAATTGGTCTAATTTTTCTTCTTTTTCATTAGATAGTCTCTTTCGATACTTTCGTTTAATTTTAACCCAAACAGGTAGTAAAATTCTTTTAAATAATGACTCTTGTTTTTCTTCTTTAAGTGCTTTTTTATCTTCACTTAAATTTGTTTCGTCACCAATATTCAAATGCTGCAAACGTTTTTTCTTAAGCTCTATCCCTTCTTCTCTTCTCATAAATAATGCAAATACTAAGGCTGTGACGGTTAAGAATAATGTTATATACATAGCTCCTACACCTCAATTCTAGTGAGCTTACGAATCATGACAAAGCCAAAAATGCCGCTAATAATTCCTATAAAGAGCATTGTAACACCAATAGGATGATTAAATAGTGTACCTATATACTCTGATTCTATTAAATAGATAGTAAAACCGAGGATAATCGGTAATAATCCAATAACCATTCCAGATAACCTTCCCTGGGCGGTTAGCGTGATTATCTGTTGTTGAATGCGATTTCGCTCCCTAATTGTTTCTACTATTTTATCTAAAACAGTAGCAAGGTTACCCCCTACCTGCTTTTGAATTAAAATTGCATGAATCATCAGCTCTAAGTCTTCACTTGGCATACGCTCTTTAAGTGATGCTAAGGCATTCTCCATACTGATTCCATATTGCATCTCTTTTAGGAGCTGATCAACCTCTTCTTTAATAGGTGAATGAGACTCCTCTGCTACTGTTTTTAAGGCTTGCGTAAAACTAAAACCAGCCCGCAGCGACCCAACAATAGTATTAATCATATCAGATAAGCCTTCATTAAAAGCATAGAGTCGTTTTTTGTATCTGTTTTTCAACCATATGCTTGGTGCAATATATCCACCAATTAAACCTATGATTGCAAATACCATTTGCCCTGTTAATAGATAGAACAAAGCACCAGTAAAGCCTGTTGTAATCCAGCGGAATATTACATACTCCTCATATTTTAGATTGATTCCTGACTGCATCACAAGCATTTGTGTTTTAAAATTCCGGTTATTATTTAGAGGCTGTGATAATTTTTGTTTTAACAATTGTAATTGCACGAGTAAATTAAAGCTTTTTTTGTCTAGCTTTTGCTTGTCTTGTAAATCTAAATAGAATTGAAATCTTTTTTCGAGACTTCTATCGGAATTTACAAACTTCTGAAATACTGCATAGAAAAAGAGGATTGATGTAATAAACACCAGGATTACAAGAACCGACTCCATAGTTACACCTCTCTTTCTATAAACACACTTGCTGGTATATGGATACCTGACTTTTCTAGACTGTCATAAAACTTTGGACGAATACCATTAGGGACAAGCTTGCCAATAATCTTACCCTGTTCATCAACACCATCTTGTCTGAAGGAGAAGATATCCTGTAAGACTATCACATCACCTTCTAAGCCCTGCACTTCCGTAATATTAACAATTTTACGTGTTCCATCCTTAAGACGCGATTGCTGGATAATTATATCTATAGCTCCGGCAATTTGTTCACGAATTGCCCTAATAGGCAATTCAATCCCAGCCATTAATACCATTGTTTCTAGTCTTGAAATCATATCCCTTGGGCTGTTAGAGTGGCCCGTTGCTAATGAACCATCATGTCCTGTATTCATCGCCTGTAGCATATCTAGTGCCTCTCCACCACGCACCTCACCGATTACAATACGGTCAGGTCTCATTCGCAAGGAGTTACGTACAAGGTCACGAATAGATATTTCGCCTTTACCTTCAATATTAGGTGGGCGTGATTCCAAAGATATAACATGCTCCTGCCACAATTGCAGCTCAGCGGCGTCTTCAATTGTTATAATCCGCTGATTATTCGGAATGAATGATGACAACACGTTTAAAGTAGTCGTTTTACCAGAACCAGTTCCTCCACTGACAAAGATATTTAAATTTGCTTTAACGCACGCCTCTAAAAATATTGCCATATCTTCTGAAACCGTACCGAATTTAACTAAATCCTCAATGCCAAAAGGGTCCTTGGCAAATTTTCTAATCGTAATTGATGGTCCCTTCAAAGCTAGAGGAGGAATAATCGCATTTACACGGGAGCCATCTGGAAGCCTTGCATCTACCATCGGACTACTCTCATCAATACGTCGTCCTATTGGAGCTACAATCTTTTCAATTATACTTAGGACATGCTCATCGTCACGAAAAGAGATGTTGGTCAGCTCAATGTTACCATTCCTCTCAACATATACTTGATTTGGACCATTAACCATTACTTCAGAAACATTTTCATCCATCAGCAGCGGGTTTATAGGACCAAATCCTGTTAAGTCATTAATTAATTCATCAACAATTTTTTTGCGATCTACCTTGCCTCGGTATGATTCATCTTCTTTTATAATATCTATAACCATGCTATCTAGTTTTGGAATTATTTCCTCTACATTATCACCCTTAATTTCATCAAGGATTTTTTTATGCAGAATATTTTTTATTTCCTGATGTATTGGGTCTGGTCGTTTATTTATTTTTTTAACATTTTTAGTTTTTATTGAATTATTAGTTTTTATAGAATTATTAGCAAAAGACTCCCTAAAGCTGCTAACAATATCTTGTTGTGGTTTATCATTTATTGGCTCATCTATGTTAGTTGGGTTCCTATGAACTGTTTCTGACGTTTTAGACTGGATTCGTTGTAATAAGCTCATGCTTGCCCCTCCTTATCCTTGGTCTTCCTTAATAATCGTTGTAACAAAGAAGGTTTAGGTGGCTCAAAAACTGCTATTTCCCTGCGACTAGTGACTTGCTCGGCCATTTTGTAAATTGCCTTTGCAATATCTGTCCTTGCACGATTAGAGACAAAAGGCACACCAATATTTATAGACTGCGACGTCGTTTGAAAATCATTAGGAATATATATTGGTGATGTCTCATTGAGAATTCCTGGAACATCGGTGGCTTGAATTACACTCTCCATATCGGAACGGTTAACAATCACTTGTACTTTGTCGCGAAAACCAAGGACATCAAGTGTTTCTATCATAAGTTTTGTGTTCTTTAATGTAGTCATCTCTAGATTAGTCACAATTAAAAGCGTATCTGTCTTATCTATTAAAAACAGACTTTTCTCTTGTAAGCCAACCTCAGTATCGACTATTACATAATCAAAATATCCTAATAATAAATCTAATATCTTTTCTAAAACGGATGTTGTTACTAAATCGGCATATTCAGGCCTGTCAGGTGCAGACAGCACGTGGACTCCACTGTCGTGCAAATTTAAAGAGCTTATTAACGCATCGAGGTCAATTCTATCAATGCCTTCTATAATGTCTTTAATAGAAAATGTTGCTTGGATATCCATAGCAAGACTGACATCGCCAAATTGAAAATCAGCATCTAATATACATATTTTTTTGTTTCTCTTAGATAACGCTACAGCTAAATTAACGGCAAGCATAGTCTTGCCGACGCCGCCTTTAGCGCTACTAATTGAAATCATTTCGCCGCGTTTTATTTTACTTGGATTTTTGTTATCATTGAGTGTTTGATTGCTCATAATTCGCCCCCTCCTTAGGTGGCATAATTCTGCTGTGGAGGATGAGTTGGATTTGTCCACGCTCCGATGCATTAACTAGGCTAACAGCATCAATATTGTTAAGCTCAAGTGTTACAGATGTATATTCGACCTGTGGCTCTCCCTCATTAGGCTCTAACATCTGTTTGCCAATTGCTAAAACCTTTACCCGTTGCAATATAAGCTCAGATTGAACAACCTTTTCATCCCCTACTTTAACTAATTCACTTACAATCACATCTACATAATCATCAGGAAAAATCATATTAGATACAGACTGAACAAAGTTCAAACCAACGGATACTGCCCTAAAACCAGTGTTTACTTTTCTAGATAGCATATGACTTTCTGATGCCTGTTCGTTGACACGGTGTGCTAATATAATTTCGCCTTCCTCCACAGCTGCTGTTGTGTATAACCCAGCTACATCTGCTATTGAAGAAAATGCTTGATAATGTACCGCTGATTCAGGTAACGATTTGACCTGTAACATATCATTTCTAATAATAGTATTGGCGTTGATTCGTTCTTTGGCTACCACTACCTCTTTTGTTCGCTCGCTAGCAATAACCTCTGTCTGTACTTCATTAATATAATTATAAAAAAGGGCTGTAGTGATAAGACCCATCACAATTGCCAGTATGAAAAATATTTTTGATCTCATAAGTTTCACCCCATGCTTTTATTTTACTAATCGTATTGCGTATGCCCCTCTATTAACTGCACCAGCTTCAATTGTTCCTCTACCTGCCCGTTCTATAAACATACCTGTAATGCTGGTATCTTTACTGTCCATAGGCTCAGTGATGTAAAAGTAGGCAAAGCCCGTAATCTTGACTTCTTTCATTTGATTTTGGTGGTGATTATATGGTTGGTATACAGGTACTAATATAACCCTCGAACAGTTTCTATGATACGTTTCACCGACAGGGTGGGGACAAGAATCAATTCGCTGTTTAATAGATGACCTAGTTTTGCCTGCTATGTTTCCTGTTTGCGTATCAAGGATATCACCTACGCTTAACATGTTTTGATAACCGTATAGTAGGTTATCTTCATACCTATTTGCACCAGGACCACCTAAGGCTAATATCCCGAAATTCCCTGTATCAACATCTTCTTCATCAACCTTAAGCTTATAAATTGTATTATATTGTAGAGGTATGTTCTCATCGATTCCTAAGGGAGCTGCTCCGTATGCCCCTCCTATCGTAGCAATTTGCGCTTTAGCCTCTACTTCTACGACAACCACATCTTTCCCAAATATGCTCATAAACGGTAGGGACATTGGTTTTTGGAGTTTAACGTGCACATATTCGTTCATATTTATCTTTAACTCGTATAGACTTTCCTGCTCTTGGTGGGCGATTAAAACTTCAATTGCAACATTATTTACAGCGTTATTAGAATTTGTTAATTCCTGTGCACTGGAAAGTACGGTTGCATTGGCTGTTTTTTGCAGGTGACTCTTAGTTACATATAATGTTCCACCATCAATTACAAGACCTGACATCGCTATTAACCCTAATAAAGCAAAGGCTACTATTACAAGTGTACTTCCACGTTGATTTTTGCAACCTGTCCCAAATAATAAACTTGTGATATATTTTATATGTCTCATAGGGATTCCTCTCATTCAATTCGAATAGTGGATTTTGTCTCTATCTTTAATGGAAATGTTATTATCTTTGAAACAAATGGAGTCATAATTTCCATAGGATATTCTAAAGTTATTGTTACATATTCACCAGATACCCGTTGATTTTCATTTAGTGAAATGTGCATTTGTAAATCTTCTTGATTATTTACATGGGTATAGCTATTGATAAATGATTGCAATTCCTGATCATTCGCACCCAAGCTTGCTAATCTCACTGTTTCTTGGGTAGCAAGGTGTAAATGCATGTTTGTATATAAAAACCTTCCAAAATCTATTACACCAATCAGTAGTATAATTAAAATGGGTAATAATAGAGCCATTTCTACAAGGGACTGCCCTTTTTCATTTTTCCTTAGCATTAGAACCACCCATTTCCGAATAAACTAATAATTGCTCCAAGGGCAATTGCTACCCCATATGGATAAGTGAGCTGATGATTCTTGCGATTTACCCAGATAGGAGTCTTCAACCCTAAGCGTAAACTACCGATGAAATATCCAATTGCCTTCAATCTTTGTACAAAACCTTTTCTAAAGAGCATTATCATAATTGCAATAATTGCCCCAAAAATAGCCATAAATAATGCTGTATTTATTACAAATGATACTCCTTTTATGGCTCCAATAAGTGCTAGTAATTTGACATCACCTGCACCTATGCCGCCCATCATATATGGTATTATAAGTATTAGTAGTCCTGTAAATAAGCCCATTAGTGCAAAAGTTAATCCTTCCCAGCCTGTCATAACAATGTGGATAATAAGTGTAATAATCAGTGCTGGAAGGAGAACTTTATTATATATTTTGCGACTACGAATATCTGTCACTACACAAATTACTAATGTAATTATAAGTACTGCATTTAACCACATTGTCAGATACCTCACTCTCTTTTTTAGAAATGGCCTTACGCAAACGTACGTAAGGCCATTTCTAAAAGTTAAATTTCTAATTTACATTTATTAAGGAGTATTTTCACGGTTGGTAACAATATTAACTACTCCATCATACATTTCAATGATTTGCTCTCTTAATAATGCCAATGCTCCTACTACTGCTACTGCGATTAAACCTAGAACTAAACCATACTCCGTCATCCCTTGACCTTCTTCTTCAATTAATAATCCTTTAAATTTGTTTAACATATTAACAACCTCCAATTTTTATTTTTTAGTTTGTAATTTTAATATCTGACCAATATCAACTTTTTTCTTGTTAATGACTCCTACTGGAAGCTCTATGATGTCTCTAGTATGCTTGTGAATACTTCCAATTGTGTTAGGTTTTAATTCATGCTGTACAGCTATTACCTGTTGTTTTTCATCCAGATAAACTACATCTATTGGATATCTCATGAAGAAGGTATGTATCGATCGGCAGGGGGAAAGATATAAAGCATTACCTTCTTGAAGTCTAGCTGTAAACATTAAACCCTTTAACCTTGACCAGAAGCTTGTTGCCATCTGTACATCATCGGCTATCGTGACACCTGTGGTTTGATTGACTAACGCCAATATCCCTCCTCCTTCTGAAAAATAAAATGATCCCTGCCTTCTTCCGAAAGTAGGGATACTGCAATTGAAAAAAACACCCTAATCTTTCGGTAGCTGGCTGGCATAATGCACGTATGCATTGTAGCCCCTGTAGCTTTGCGTCACTGATTTTCATCAGCTTTGCCTTTATCGAGATTCAGCGATGTTTATCGTCCGAACCTTTTTATACTCTTATTATACGAAGCGCTATTTAGATATACCATCCACCTTTGTTTTCATTTTAATACTTGATAAATAACTGCTATTGTCACAATAAAGACAAGTTATAAAAGCCATATAAAAAGACTATAGAACTATGCTTTTTGAACGCGCAATTCTATAGTCGTAGTAATATGGTATCAATAGAGTGTTATATTCCATATATTTCTGTTTTTGTAATTGTTCCAAAAAGATTCCATAGTTCTATGTACCCAGTAAACTACCTACCCTAAAGGTCCCGCATTAATTATTAGCTAGGAATTTAGTCGCAAATGCTCCTTGTTATTACTTAATAACCTTTAGCAGTTCTTTAAACTTATCTCCTTTAGACACTTTTAAAAGTTCGAACAATGCCATTTCAACAGTGGTAAAGCTTGCTCCTAGTGAAACGATTTTTTCAATACCAGCATTTTTATTGGCTTCAGTTCTTGAAGATACAGCATCGATAACAACTTCAACATCAAAGTTTTTACTTAATAAGTCAACTGCCGTTTGATATATACAAATGTGTGTCTCTATACCAGCCAATAACACTTGATTCTTATTAACTGCTAATAGCCTATTAATAAAATCTTCGTTCTCGCAACAGCTGTAGCAATGTTTTTCTATAGGCTGCCAATCTGCAAATAATCCTTTAACTTCATCAACCGTAGCGCCTAACCCTTCTGGATATTGTTCTACTACTATGATTGGTATTTCCAAAATCTGTGCACCTTTGATAAGCTTTTGTAAGTTAATAAATAGGTTTTCCTTGTCAAACATTGATTGTGCTAGCTTACCCTGTACATCAACTACTACTAAAACAGTATTATCTTTATCTAGCATAACTTATTCTCCTCCAATATATAGGTTGTTTTTTATTATTTTACATTATTTATTAACACAAAAAAAGAGATCATAAGATCTCTTTTAGCTTATAGGTATTGCATCTGTTGGACAGGACTCTGATGCTTCTCTAACACTATCTTCCAATTCAGAAGATACTGAGTCAGTTTTAGCTTCTGCTTTACCATCGTCGTTCCAATCAAATACCTCAGAACATATGTCTATGCATGCACCGCAGCTAATACATAAATCTTGGTCTACTGTTACTTTCATAGGATAAAACCCCTTCCATTGGTATTGACAATTTGTTAATACACCATTGTCTGTCCATAGTTTTATCCATACTGGTTATAACTATACGCTCATCAGTTTTTTAATAGTGGCAAGTATGCGCATAAAATACCCTGACTCTTCATATACATGATGGACTAGTAATTGAATAGTATCGTTGTCTGGGTATAGTTTCCCCAACTCAATTAATAGCTCAATAAACTCTTTGTTGAGTTTTTCTGCTTCTAATACTAACTTCCATACAGCATCGAACCAATCTGATTCAGGATAGGGTTGATATTTTTCTCCTATTTTGTCTCTAATCTCAACTGCTTTTTCATGTATTGATTTCCATTCTTTTCTCATAGCGACCAGCTTGTTCTTCTGCGCTTCTGGTATATTATCTATAGTCTCAGTGAAAACAATTGTGTGTTCATATTGGATGTTAGACCAAAATGATATTTCATAAATTGAATTTAATAACATAGGCGTAGTAACACTGTACACAATAATACCTCCTCAAAATATATTCCCTGTTACTTCATATGTTTTGAGAACAATTTGTGTGCATGCCTACGCCCAAATTATATACTATATCAATTTTGAACTAATTTAAATGTTACAGGTAGTACCAGATACTGCTGTAATCAGTTACGTCTTCTCCTCTAGCTTTAAGATTTTGTAGAAAATCATCTATAGCTAAATCTGTATGAAGATAAGGCGAAGTATCTTCGGTGCTAATATCCCACGGATAAAATTCATATACTCTTTCACCAGTTGGTAACACCATAATCACCTCGTGATCTTGACCAGCCCTTAGATAGTTTTTGCCTAGTCTTGGTATATTGTACACCGCTTCATCTGTTCTTTCTAGCCCAGGATTAAGACGTGCTTCCTCTGTTTGTTCCTGCAGTAGCCTAGCAATTGGCACTCGATAGTCCTTAGTTTCTTCTTTACCCTTTGTATTAAATGTATAGTAAGGATCTACTCCAATTGACCTTAAGACTTTTCTTAAGGCTACCATCTCAAATTTTCGTGCATTCTCTAATGTAAATACGCCTTGATTATAGACTGCAATTTTACGTGCCCTTAATTTCTGGATTGCTTCCATAGCTTCTGGTGATACTTCATAAGTATGCTCAAAGTGAGTCATTACGCATACTTCACGCTCTCCAGGTATATGGTAAGCTGCTAATAAATCTGCAAACTCGTCAGTGATACGCATTGGCATAACTACTGGAATTCTTGTACCTATTCGTATACGCTTTATATGCTCCAATTCGCTAATTCTGTCTAATATCTTCTTAAATACAGCATCGGACATTATGGCTGGATCTCCACCAGTTACTAAAATCTCTGTAACCTGTGGATGATTCTTATACCAATCTAATGCTTTATCTAATTTGCTTTTTGGTGCCTGTGCTTTTTCGTCTAGCACATCATCTATTTCCCAGTTACGTTGACAATAAACACATATTTGCGAGCAGGTGTTGTGAGGTTTGAAAATAGATATCATAGGATATCTTCTTGTAATTAAATCCTCAGGGGATGTATCATGTTCGCCCATAAAATCTAAATCCTCTAGTCCAGAATCCTTCGCACTTACCATCATTTCAGCATATTTCAATGGCGGTAATACTTGGGCTCTGACAGCGTGGTCGTTATCACGATGGGTCTCTTCATCCATTAGCATGGCATAGTATGGTGTTATGCCATATGGCAGGTGCTTTTCTTTAGCAATTTTGATTGCCTTTTTTTCTTCATCTGTTAAATTTATAACGTTACTTGTAGTTTCTAAATCTCTTAAGACATTCCGACACTGCCAATTCCAGTCGTTCCATTCATCTTCTGTTGCGTTAAAGTAATTTTTTATCCGTTCTTTATTTTTTAAACGTTTTTCAATAACATCTTTTTCTAATCCGGACTTGTATTTTCCGACCCAATCCTGAGCGCCTTTGGCAATCTTATCTAACGTATCTGAGCGCTTTTTGGAAATTGTCCTACCAGACAAATTGTCATCGGCATCAAGGTTTTCGTCAACAACGAAAAGTCCAGTTTTCCCCTTCATGCCTAAAAATAAATGTTTAATGTCCATAACAAATGCTGGTGTTACAGATTTATCTGTATATCCTTTCCCATTAGACAATTTCCAGAGAGCCTCAATGGCGCTGAAATCAGTAAGTTCTTCACTACGCTTTGAAAAAATATTTTTTAGAACAATGATACTTCTCCTTGCAATTGAGCGTTCCATAGGGTGTGCTATGTAGTTAGAATGTATAGTTTTGTCTTCATAACTTTGAACGTATTGAAGGGCAACTTGTCTTGCCTCTTCAGAAGAAGATACCTGACGCAACTTAATACTAAGCTCGTCATTTTCATTAAAAAATTCTAAAACTATTTCTTTTAGCTGATTATCCACAATCCATCCCCCCTAAAATTCTTTACCCTATCCATTGTATCATAAAACACCTTACTATTCATTTGCATATATATATTCGTTTATCTAAACTGATAAATACTTAATAAGCTAATTATACCCAGAATAGCAGTCCATTATCAGAACTACACAAATAATCATCTAAGCTATGCCTTTGCCCCAACCGCACCTACAATAATTCAGACGCTAGTCTAGCAAGGTCTGAACGCTCTCCTTTTTGTAAAGTTATATGCCCAGATAATTGCTCATTTTTGAATTTTTCAACTACATATGTTAAGCCATTATTCGTCGAGTCTAAATATGGTGTATCTATTTGTTCTGGGTCTCCTAATAACACTATCTTACTATGGGAACCTACTCTGGTAACGATTGTTTTCACTTCATGTTTTGATAAGTTTTGCGCTTCATCTATAATAATGTATTGATTAGGTATACTTCGCCCCCTTATATATGTTAGTGCCTCAACCTCTATATTTATTCCAGCTAAAATATCATCAATATCCTTCTGTCTTTTACTAAATAAGAAGTCTAGGTTGTCATATATTGGCTGCATCCATGGTCGTAATTTCTCTTGTTTTTCACCAGGTAAAAACCCTATATCCTTACCAAAAGGTATAACAGGCCTTGCCACTAAAACTTTATTATATTTCCTTTCGTCCTCAGTCTTATAAAGAGCTGCTACTAAAGATAATAGTGTTTTACCTGTACCTGCCTTTCCTGTCATAGTTACTAAAGGTATTGAGTCATCTAGCAAAAGCTCTAGTGCCATTTTTTGCTGCGCATTCCTTGGACTCACACCCCATATTTGCTCTTTAATAAGGCATAACGGTTCTAGGGCCTTTACGACACAGTTGTATTTAGCAATTGCCGATTGCGTTGGATTAAGTTCATTTCTAAGAATAAACATTTGGTTAGGGTAAAATTTTGATTGTACATCTTCATTATTATTAATATCATTAAGATGCTCGCGGGAAATTTTTTTGTCTGCATAAAAGGCGCTAAGTAACTCATCAGGTAAAGTAAGCTCTCTGATACCTGAATAAAGCAAATGGTAGTCAACTACTTTTTCTTTTTTATAATCTTCAGCTATTAATCCTAAAACATCTGCCTTGATTCTGACAATCGCATCCATACTTACTATGATAACTGGTCGAGGATTTTTTGCTTTTTGTTCTGCAAGCATAATATTAAGTGCAACTGCAAGGATTCTATTATCGTTATTAACCTCCAAAAACAAATCCTGAACATTATCTATTTTTCTATGATTTAATTCAACTCTAATAATACCTCCCTGTTCAGAAACAACACCTTTAGTTAGCGACCCTTTATTACGTAATTGATCTAAAATCCTTGATACAGACCTAGCACTTCTACCTAATTCATCTTGTAATCTTTTCTTCCCATCTACTTCTTCAACAACTACTGCTGGTATAACTACTTCATTTTCATGGAAAGAAAAGATAGCGTTTGGGTCCTGTAGCAATACATTTGTATCTAGTACGTAGATTTTTTTCAATTAAAGTTCCTCCTTAAGTTGTTGTACCAAAAAAGCACCTTTATAAGGTGCTAACACTTTTCTTTTTTTTCTGGCAAAAATTACAGACATATTCTCCTTCTGAGGCATTTTTTTTGAATCGAGAGCTATGCATGATTTTTCCACAGTCAGGACATTTTGTATGGGTAGAAATAAGAGCAGCCACTAAATAGAAATAAAATATAAATAATCCTGATACGACAAACGCTATAAGTAATCTTGTTAAATCCATAAAAAATGCACCCCCTCATTCATACTATGAGATGGTGCAAGCTAATATTACTGTGCTCAATGCAAAGCTTATAAGATTATAAATGGATTCGTATTAACCGTTGAAGCTATTGTTTGTATATTTAAGTTAAGCTGTTTAATTTCATCCTCTAAATATTTTGTTACCTTTGCTATTACTAGATGTTCTGTCTGATGATGTCCAGCATCAATTACCATTACACCATTATCTACAGCCCATTGGCCTTCGTGGTAGGATACATCACCTGTGATATAAGCGTCCACTTTTTCCTTATATGCATTAAATATGAACTTGCTACCACTGCCTCCACAGACAGCAACCTTTTCTATTTTTTCTATCTTAGATGGAACAATTTTAAGATGAGTTATAGATAATGTTTGTTTTACCTTTTCTATAAATTCTTCTACTGTTAAAGGTTCTTTATAGTATCCTGTTCTGCCTAAACCGTATTTTTGTCCTTTATTATCAAGTGGGTAAATATCATATGCTACCTCCTCATAGGGATGAGCATCAATCATTGCTTCTATTACTGTTTTTTGTATAGACGCTTGGAATATAGTTTCTATCCTAATTTCTTCTACTTCTTCAATTACGTTCTGTTCACCAATATAAGGGATTGTACCCTCCCTTGGCATAAATGTCCCATTACCCTGCAGTTGAAAACTGCAATGACTGTAGTTCCCAATCCAGCCCGCACCAGCGTTACTTAAAGCATTTAATACTTTATCTTTGTAATCTACTGGGACAAACACGGCAAGCTTTTTTAATGAGTCATGGTTAGTCGGATAAAGAACTTGCAGATTCTCTAATTCTAATGCCTCGGCTAATGCATCATTAACTCCACCATTAACTATATCAAGATTTGTGTGTGCTACGTAAACTGATATATTATGCTTGATAAGCTTCTCAATCATTCTACCCGTCGGTGAGTCAAGGTTAATCTGATTCAACGGTTTAAACAACGGAGCATGATGACAATAAATCATTTCCGCCCCTAATGCAATCGCCTCATCAACTACCTTCTCATTGACATCTAGGGTTACAAGTATCTTTGTGACATTACGACTCCAGGTCCCAATCTGTAATCCAATTGGGTCTTTCTCCATAGCCAAATTAGGCGGCGCTAGTTTCTCAAATATATCTTTAAGCATTTCCTAACACCTCTCTTATCATTTGTATCTCTGAATTCAAACGCTCCTGTTTAGTCTCTATTGCTTGATTATTAGCATGCTCTGCTATTAAGCTTAGGATTTTCTGTCTTTTCTGCAATTCCTGTGACCATTTCTCTAAAAAGACAGCATTTTTCTCGAGCATTAGCAATGGTCCAAACTTTTGTTGTTTAACAGTTAAGTGAACTGAAGTTTCTGAAGGCTCTGCTACAATAATCTCATATATAATATCTTGTTCCTTAATTATCTGTTCTGCAATAATAGTATAATTATGTTCCTGCAGCCATTTTCTTAAAGCAAACTCACCATTCATAGGCTGTAATATAAGCCTTTTAAAGGACGACAATTTATCATAACCATCATTTAGTATTTCTGTAATTAAGTTGCCACCCATGCCAGCAATAGTGAGTACCGTCGCCTCGTTTTTCTCAATTACCTCTAATCCGTTTCCCAAGCGCACTTGAATTTTATCTGCCAATTTTTGTTGCTCTACATTTGCAACAGCCCTTAAATATGGCCCCTTATTATACTCACCTGCTATTACTTTTTGAAGGTTTTTCTTTTTTATCGCATACAATGGCAAATACGCATGGTCAGTTCCAACATCTACTAAAACTTCTCCATCTGGTATATAATCAACTATCATTTTTAATCTTGTTGAAATAGATAACATTCTACGCCTCCGTAACTTTATTACTATTAGATCTTATAAATTGCTTCAGAGAAAACCACACTAATAAAAGCATAATCGTCCCTTTTAAAGCTAATGTATACGGCAACCCATTTAGAGCGTAATCATAGAAAATCAAACTGATTTCTGGTATCCAAAAATAAATGTAGCTTAATACAAGTAAAATAAGACTTTTCTTGTAGTATTTCATACTTTGGTTAGTTGCATATGCAATCCATAGAATTATCAAAGATAATGGAATCCAAAACAGCTGTGCATTGATATAAGATTGCACTCCAATAATCGTCATAGAAATTTGATTTATAATGACACTTATCCCAGCAAGACTTGCTATAAATACCATTACATGTTGTAGCCAGACACTCATAATAAGCCAGATAAGAAAAACAAAAATGAACATGGCAAACATTATTACTGCATTGGCTTGCAATTCTAAGAACATGATTCCTAAAGCAGCTACAATAGCTAAAGAAGTTGAAGCGAAGCTATGGAGTAGTAATAATATTATTGGATTAGCTTCTTTTTTTTTATATATAATTGTAGCTAAATATAAAAATACAGGAGCTAATAATAGCAAACTAATCTGAGTAAAAGCATTAATCTCATTAAAATTTATAAAAATAAAAGTAACTAGTGCTATCAACACAGTAACAAAAATAGCAATCATTATTTTTTTAAATATACCTGTTTTTGATTTTTTGCTTTCCGAATTATTTTCTGATGATTCGCTCTCCCCAGCCGAATATAGGTTTAATAAAAAATCACAATATGCTGTGGGAATAAGTTTATTTTGGCGCCATTTTTTTATCTCACTTATTAAAACTTGTTTTTCACGGGCATTCATCACTCATCGCTCCCATACAGAAAAAGCACTCAGTAGAGTGCTCTTATTACATAATTATTCCAAGAAATCCTTTAGACGTTTACTACGACTTGGATGTCTTAGTTTTCTTAATGCTTTGGCTTCTATTTGACGGATACGTTCCCTTGTAACTCCAAAAACTTTACCTACTTCTTCTAAGGTTCTAGTACGACCATCATCTAATCCAAAACGTAGGCGCAATACATTTTCTTCTCTTTCTGTCAATGTATCTAGAACATCCTCAAGCTGTTCTTTTAGTAATTCATATGCTGCTGCATCTGAAGGTGCTAGTGCGTCCTGGTCTTCTATAAAATCGCCTAAATGGGAATCGTCTTCCTCCCCAATTGGTGTCTCTAGGGATACCGGTTCTTGAGCGATTTTCATGATTTCACGGACCTTGTCAGGACTAAGATCCATTTCTGTAGCAATCTCTTCTGGTGTTGGCTCTCTACCTAAATCCTGTAACAGCTGTCTTGAGACCCTAATCAGCTTATTGATTGTCTCTACCATATGAACTGGTATCCGTATAGTTCTTGCCTGGTCTGCTATAGCTCTTGTAATAGCTTGACGAATCCACCAGGTTGCATATGTACTAAATTTATAGCCTTTTTTATAATCGAACTTTTCTACGGCTTTTATTAGACCCATATTCCCCTCTTGGATTAAATCTAAAAACAACATCCCTCTACCTACATAACGTTTTGCAATACTTACAACAAGACGTAAATTTGCCTCTGCTAAACGTTTTTTCGCCTCTTCATCTCCAAGGGATATTTTTTTAGCTAACTCAATTTCTTCTTGTGCAGATAAGAGTGGTACTCTGCCAATTTCTTTTAAATACATTCTTACAGGATCATTAATTTTAATCCCAGGTGGTATTGTAATTTCTTCTTCAATAGCAAATTCTTCATTTCCTTCAGCGTCATCAGCGTCATCATTCGTTATATCAACACCTTGTTCCGTAAGGAAATCAAAATATTCATCAATTTGATCAGAATCCTGGTCAAAGTTAGCTAAGCGATCTAGTATTTCTTTATATGTTAATACACCACGCTTTTTACCCTCTTCTAGTAGCTTCTGTTTAGCTTCTTCTAGAGTCATTTCATTATTATTTATGCTATTATCTTTTAAATCTTTATTTGCCACCCTTAACTCCCCCCTTCCTGGAGTATTACTTAATTAATAATTTTATTTTCTTTTGGTAATCTTGTATCTTCTTTAATAATTCGACAATCATATCTTGTTTTCCTGTTTTTGTTGCAATTTCTAATTCTGATTGTAAGCTTTTTAATTCTGCTTCTAGTTTGCGCTTTTCTATTATAAGCAAAGTTGAGTCAATATTTTTATTTGAATCTTTATCGTATTGCTCAAATTGAAATTCTAAACTAGACAGTAATTTACATATATCTGGTTGATCTTGAAAATCAAGCAACAGCTTAGATATGGAAGGTGTTATCCCATCTTCATAATAAGAATATATTTTAGCAGCGAGCAAAGAATGCTCTGGGTACTGAAAATTAGCTCGTATCTTTTCTGCCAGCTTTTTACCCTTTTCTGCATCATTTATCATTATCCACAATATTTCTCGTTCTGCTTTCTGATAAGCTGGAATTATTGAAATACTTTGGTTATGACTATGTTTTCCATAATTTATATGATTATTCCATTTTTGTGCTGGTTTCTTTACTATATTCTTATTTTTTTGCTTTAGTAGCTTTTTTTTCAACTCATCTATTAAGGAGTCTTCTGATAAGTTAACTTCTTTACTAAGCTCTTTTAGAAAGTACTCGCGTTTTGGAGCTTGTTCAATATCAGCTATTATATCTAATATTTCCATAGCATATTTAACCTTTTCTTCCCCTATATCGAACGAGTATTTATCTCTTATGATTTGTTTTTGTAAGTGATATCGAGATGTTCCTTTCTCAATAAGCTCTTCAAAATCTGTTAATGAATTCTTCTGTAAAAAATCATCTGGATCCATGCCCTTAGGTAATTGTACAATAGTTACTTCTGCTTTTTCGCTTTCTAAAACAGTGCTGGCGCGAATAGCAGCATCTCTCCCAGCATCATCGCCGTCATATACTAGATACGCTTTTTCTGTGTTACGGCGGATGATTCTAGCTTGTTCTATTGTTAAAGAGGTTCCTAGGGTAGCTATCGAATTATTTATACCCTTTTGGTATGCAGATATTACATCGATATAGCCTTCAAATACTAATACTGAACCAGATGCTCTAATAAATGGGCGAGCTTTATGCAAATTGTATAAATTTTTGCTCTTATTATAAATTAAAGTATCGCTTGTATTTAAGTACTTAGGCTCATCATTACCTATAGTTCGTCCTCCAAAGGCAATTACCCTACCTTGACTATCAGCTATCGGAAACATCACCCGGTTGCGAAATCTATCATAGTATTTATCATTTTTGCTTTTTGAAAGTAGACCCGCTTCAACGAGTTGGGCTTGCTCAAAACCCCGCTTAACTAAAAACTTCTTTAGTATATCAAAGGAGTCTGGCGCAAATCCCAGCTGATAATCAATTATTGTTTCCTTAGTAAATCCTCGATTAAGTAAATATTTATAGGCATCTTTCCCCATCTCTGTTTCTAATAAAATGTAGTGATAATATTTAGCAGCTAATTCATGTGCTTCTATTAATTTTTTCTTTAATTGTACTTCCTCGTTGTTTTCTTCTTTAATCGATAGCTCAATTCCTGCTTCATCCGACAAATTTTTTAAAATTTCGATAAAATTTAAACCTTCTATATTCATCAAGAAACTAAAAACATTGCCGCCAGAGCCACAACCAAAACAATGATATATTTGTTTTTCTGCAGATACAGCAAAAGATGGAGTCTTTTCAGAATGAAAAGGACACAAACCAAAATATGTGCGTCCTTTTTTCTTAAGTTCTATATATCGACCTACGATATCAACAATGTCGAAACGGGTACGGATGTCTTCAATCAGTTCATCAGGAATTCTTTCCCTAGTCAAAATAAAACACCTCTGCTTCTAGGGTATTATCTATTCGCCAAAAAGTTTTAATTTCCTTCTTTTTATAAAGAATTTATTAATTCAATTAATTTGTTCTTAAATAATATCCTGTCTTCTACATCCATCTGTTGGGAAATTATTGGCCGTTTGCTTTGGGATGTTTTAGGATAAACATTTCTTTTATATAATAAAAAATCAATGTTGTCAGACTCAATAATTCGGCCTCTATAAGTCATAACTATACCTTTTTTTGCTAAAGCTAACATTGCTAATTGGTAGTTTTGAGTAATAATAATATCGCCTTTATCAATATTGTTAGCAATGAAAATATCGGTAGAATATTTAGATTGGTCTACAAAGTGCCATTGATAATAAATTGACTCTCCAGTAATCAGAAACAACCGATTTGTTGTTGCTACAAAATACGTGTTAATTTTGTATAGCTGACTTACTCGCATGATTTCATCACTAACTGGACATGTGTCAGCATCTACTAAAATTTTCATGTTGTAAGCACTCCCTCCTATAGAATCAACCAAGGCTCAGGGATTACTATCTTCTTATAAAGTGTAATAATATACCTATCAGTCATACCTGCTACAAAATCACATACAAGCTGCTGATGGTTTGTCATTTCTGAGCATTGCTGCATATATTCAGTGGTTAATAATTCTGGATGATTATTAAAATATGAATAAACTAGTCCGACAATTTTTTTCGCCTTATCTTCTTCTTTCTTTGCCAGCGATGCTACATATACATTCTGGAACATAAATGCCCTTAACTCATCCATAGCCTGAGATACTTCTTTACTCATTGTAATTCTATTTCTATCTCTACTATTTGTTATCATATCCATTACCATACATCCGATTCTTTGCGAATGCGTTTTTCCTAATGTATCGATAATATCTCTAGGTATATCTTCCATCTTCATAACTTTACCCCTAATAGCATCGTCAATATCATGATTTATATATGCGATTCTATCAGCTATTCTTACAATTTGACCCTCTAACGTAGTCGGCAAATCTTCGCCAGTATGGTTCAGTATACCGTCTCTAACCTCCCAGGTTAAATTCAAACCATTTCCACCTTCTAGATAATCAACTATACGTAGGCTTTGTTTATTATGATGAAATCCCCCTGGGTGCATTTCGTTAAGAACTGCTTCACCCGCATGACCAAATGGTGTGTGCCCTAAATCATGACCTAATGCTATGGCTTCCGTTAAATCTTCATTCAATGCTAGACCCCTTGCAACTGTCCTGGCTATTTGCGAAACTTCTAATGTATGGGTCAAACGTGTACGATAGTGATCTCCTTCTGGAATAATAAAAACTTGAGTTTTATGTTTTAATCTTCTAAATGCTTTAGAGTGAATGATGCGATCGCGATCCCTTTGGAACTCTGTTCTTAAGTCTTTTTTATCCTCAGCTTTTTGCCTACCTCTTGTATTTGCAGTTTTGCAGGCAAAAGGCGAGAGAATTAACTCTTCAATTTCATCCCAGGTTTTCACCACACGCAATCCCCCTTAACATTCTTTTATTTAATCTATATAATCATTATACTTTACTACAATAATACAGACAAAGCTTTAACTGCTTTTTAGGCACACATAAAAAGTAAGCTAATTCAAACTACTATGAGTCTTGAATTAGCCCACTTCTGCAAGCATTATATCTACTAATATTTCACTTTTGCTTTTAGCTTATTTCTTACTGTATTTAATAGTTGCATGTGCTCCTGCTAATCGTGCTATTGGAACTCTAAATGGCGAACAGCTTACATAGTCTAAGCCTGCTTGGTAACAGAATTCGATTGAATGCTTTTCTCCACCATGTTCTCCGCATATACCAGTTTTCAAACCTGGCTTAGCCTTTCTTCCAAGTTCTACAGCCATTTCGACTAGTTTACCAACTCCATCATTGTCTAGCACTGCAAATGGATTCTCTGGTAGAACTTTATTATCCACATAGTAATGTAAGAACTTTCCTTCTGCATCGTCTCTACTAAAACCAAAGGTAGTTTGGGTTAAATCGTTAGTTCCAAAAGAGAAGAAGTCAGCTTCCTTAGCTATCTCATCGGCAGTAATCGCAGCCCTTGGTACCTCAATCATTGTACCAATCGTGTATTCGATTTCAATACCAGCTTCTTCTAGCACATCCTTTGCAGTATCAACCACTAACTTTCTCATCAGCGCTAACTCGTTCACATGTCCAACAAGTGGTATCATAACTTCAGGTATAACCTTAATGCCTGCTTTAGCAAGGTTAGCTGCAGCCATAAAGATAGCCTTAGCCTGCATTTCATATATTTCAGGATATACAACTCCTAATCTACAACCACGATGTCCTAGCATTGGATTGAACTCTGCTAAGCCACGTACCTTTCTTAATAGAGATTCCTTTTCCCTAAGTAGTACCTTGTCAGCATCTGGGTCTAACTTTAACTTTGTAATATCGACTAGTAAGTCTTCAATGTTAGGTAAAAATTCATGAAGCGGAGGATCTAGTAAGCGAATTGTAACAGGTAATCCTTCCATTTCGCGGAATAATCCTTCAAAATCACCCTGTTGCATTGGCATCAATTTATTGAGTGCATCAATACGCTCTTGATCAGTCTCTGCTAGTATCATTTCTTGAACGATAGGGATTCTATCAGCAGCCATAAACATATGTTCAGTTCTACATAAACCAATACCTTCTGCTCCGAACTCCCTAGCTTTCAGAGCATCTTCTGGAGTATCAGCATTAGTTCGAACGCCAATTTCTCTAATTTCATCAGCCCATACTAATACTTCCTGGAATTCATTAGATAGCTCTGGATCAATCAGTTTAACTTCTCCAAGGATTACTTTACCAGTACCACCATCTATTGATATAATATCGCCTTCATTTATTACTAGTCCCTGAGCTGTGAATTGCTTAGTTTGTAAATCAATTTTAACTTCTTCACAACCACAGATAGCTGGTTTGCCCATACCCCTTGCTACTACAGCAGCGTGACTCGTCATACCACCACGGCTAGTTAATATTCCTTGAGCTGCTAACATACCGTGTATATCGTCAGGTGTAGTTTCTGGCCTTACTAATATAACTTTTTGACCATCGTTTGCTAATTTTTCAGCTACATCTGAATCAAATATTGCTTTACCTGAAGCTGCACCAGGAGAAGCTGGTAAGCCTTTAGCAATAACATTTTGTTTAGCGTTTGGATCTATTCTTCTATGAAGGATTTGATCTAATTGACTAGGATCAATTCTAAGAAGAGCTTCTTCTTTAGACAAAATCCCTTCAATTACATAATCATAGGCTATTTTTACGGCTGCATGGGCAGTCCGTTTTCCATTTCTAGTTTGTAATATATATAGCTTTCCATTTTCGATTGTAAATTCGATATCCTGCATGTCTTTATAATGACTTTCTAATCGATTGCAGATATTTTGGAACTCTTCATATATATCTGGCATAACCTGCTTCAATGTAGCGATAGGCTGTGGGGTACGGATACCAGCTACTACATCTTCCCCCTGGGCGTTAATTAGATACTCACCGTATAGCAAATTTTCCCCTGTTGATGGATTTCTAGTAAATGCTACACCTGTACCGCAGTTATCTCCCATATTGCCGAAAACCATTGACTGTATATTTACAGCAGTTCCTAGGTGGTCAGGAATTCTATGTATCTTCCTGTAGATGATTGCCCTTTGATTATTCCAAGATTTAAATACAGCCAGGATAGCTTTTTTAAGCTGCTCAAAAGGCTCTTGTGGGAACTCTTCACCTGCTTGCTTTGTTACTATAACTTTGAATTTCTCGATAACTTGTTGCCAATCTTCTGCACTTAATAAAGTATCTTGGGTAACACCACGTGCTTCCTTAATCGCATCTATAACATGTTCGAAATGATAATGATCTACGCCCATTACAACGCCACTATACATTTGAATAAAACGACGGTAGGAGTCATAGGCAAAACGTGCATTATTGGTCTTGATAGCTAAACCTTTAACAGTTTCATCATTCAAGCCTAAATTTAATACAGTGTCCATCATTCCTGGCATAGAAAAAACTGAACCTGATCGTACTGAAACTAAAAGTGGATTTTCAATATCACCAAGCTGCTTACCAACACTTTCTTCTAATTCTTTTAGGGCAGCTAATGTTTGTTGCTCCATAGACTCGGTAAAGGTTTTCCCTGCATTATAATAGTCATTACAAGCCTCTGTTGTAATTGTAAAACCTGGAGGTACAGGTAACCCTACATTTGTCATTTCAGCTAAGTTAGCACCTTTACCACCTAGCAAACTTTTCATGTCGGCCTTTCCTTGATGAAAGAGGTATACATATTTTTTATCCACTAATATTTCCTCCTTTATTTAGTATATCTAATATAGTTCCAGCAGTTTCCTCCACTGCTTTATTAGACACATTAATGATTGGACAACCAATTTTTTTCATTACTTTTTCTGAGAACTCTAGCTCCTCTAAGATTCTTTCATATTTAGCATAATTTGCATTTCTTTTTAACCCAAGGGTCTTTAAGCGTTCTTGGCGAATCTCATTTAGCTGTTCTGGGTTAATAATTAGACCAATACATTTCTTAGGAACCATAAATAGCTCTTCAGGAGGTGTAACCTCTGGAGCCAATGGAACATTTGCAACTTTCAGTCGCTTATGGGCAAGGTACATCGACAAAGGAGTTTTAGATGTTCTAGAGATACCAACTAATACCACATCAGCCCTTAAAATCCCCCGAGGGTCTTTACCATCATCATATTTTACAGCAAACTCTATCGCTTCCACTTTTTTAAAGTATTCTGCGTCTAATTGTCTCATAGAACCAGGTGCATAATGGGGCTGCTTTTTATAGAAATCTGCAAAAGTATCCATTAACCCTCCTAGCAGGTCTACTGCTGGAATGTCATACTTTAACCCCATTTCTTTTACATATGCTCGCATTTCTGGGACTACCAAAGTATAAGCAATGAAAGCACCTGAGTCTTTTGCTAAATCAAAAGCCTCAACTATAGATGCTTTGTCATCTACATAAGGGATTCTTCGTATTTCGACGCGCCCACCATTAAATTGACTAGCAACCGCTCGGACAACAAATTCTCCTGTCTCTCCTACAGAGTCTGAAATTACATAAACTACTGGTAGTGTAGCATTAGTATTGATGGTTATCCCTCCTGCTTCAAATTTCATTTATTAAACCTTGAAATTCCATAATATTAAACGCTGTGAATAGATGCTAATTCTACAAAAATTCGTGTAATAGTGTCACGGGAAATATACCCCATTAACTCATATTGATTGTCGATTAGATTTATTACAGGTATGCAATCAACTTGGTACTCTACAAGTTTTTTTGCAGCGATATACAAAGATTCATTATTACCCACGGTTATAATGTGTGGAGATCTTGTCATTACCATAGATATTGGGACGTTACTCATGTTCTGTTTTCCAATAGCGGCTTTTAATAAGTCTTTCTTTGTTACAATCCCAACAAGGGTTTTGATATCATTTATATCTCGTACAACCAACACGGTTCCGACATCTTCCATAAACATCATACACATAGCATCATAGGCAGTTGCCTGGTCAGGTACTACAATTGGAATCGACTTGTAATCCTTTACCTGCATTTCCCTTAGCTTTTTGCCATACATTTCTTTTCCTAAGTAGAAGTATCCAACTCTGGGCCTAGCATCTAAAAAACCTGACATAGTAAGTATTGCTAGATCTGGTCTTAAAGCAGCCCGTGATAGCGATAGGCGTTCAGCTATATTTTCTCCAGTTATTGGACCACTACTTTTTACTATGTCTATTATCTTCTCCTGACGTTTTGTCAGTTCAATCTTAACCACCACCATTGTGCTATACTAATAATGCAATAGCCGTAATATAGTATATACTATATAGCAACAGTGTTGCTTAATTCAAGTATTATTTATTTATAATTTTGCTTGTATCACCGATTACAGATAAAGTATTATTTAGTTCGCTTAAGAAAGCTAAACGATTGTTTTTAATTTTATCGTCTTTATCCATAACCATAACATTATCAAAATAGCGATCAATTTCTGGTTTTAGCTGTCCGATAATTTGTATTACCTCTTGGTAATTACGTGCCCTTACCGACTCCTCTATACGCTTCTTGTTTGTTTGATATATATCATATAGCTCTTTTTCTATAGGCTCTATGAACAGTTCAATATTATATTCTGACTTACCTTCAAACTTAGCAGCAATATTCCTTACTCGGTTACAGGTTTCTATAATGCCTGAAAACGACTCAAGCTCTAGTGCTTTTTGCAAGGCATGTCCTTTAGCTATTATGTCTAATATATTACCTGTTTCCATATCTAAGCAGGCCTCTATACAGTCATAACGGACACCTTCGTCCTGGAGTATATTCTTAACACGGAGCATAAAGAAATCCATTATGCTTTTTACCAGCTCCGTTTTAGGTTTTTTTAATAGGTCTTTTTGGGCATTCGTAGTTAAAGCTATATCTACTAATGTATTTAAGGGCAGTTCTAATTGATTCCCTTTAATAATTTGGCAGATTCCAGTCGCTTGACGTCTTAAAGCATATGGATCCTGTGACCCTGTAGGTATAATACCAATCCCAAAGCAGCTAACAATTGTATCAATTTTATCGGCGACACTGACTATAGAACCAACTATTGATTTCGGAATTTCATCTCCAGCAAAGCGTGGCAGATAGTGTTCGAATATCGCATCTGCTACTTCAGCTCTTTCTCCAGCTAATAAAGCATACTCTCTACCCATCAATCCTTGTAGCTCTGGAAATTCGTAAACCATATTGGTAACTAAATCAAATTTACATATTTCAATAGTACGGGCTAAATTCTTTTCATCATCAGCAGTTAATAGCATGTGCTTTGTAATTTCATCAGCATTTTCTTTGATTCTGTGAAGCTTATCTGTAATTGTACCTAGCTCTTCCTGGTATACTATCGCCGTAAGTTTTTTGTTAAAGCTATCGATAGCAACCTTCTTATCTTCTTCGTAAAAAAATCTTGCATCGGCTAATCTAGCCCTAAGAACCTTTTCATTGCCTTTTTTTATGGTCTCAACGGCTCTGTTGTCTCCATTTTTGATGGTAACAAAGTGTGCTAACAGTGTGCCCTGTGAATCCATTACAGGAAAATATCTTTGGTGCTCCTTCATTGAAGTGATTAGTACTTCCTTAGGTATCTGTAGATACTCTTCTTCAAAGCTACCAATAATGGCTGTCGGAAATTCCACTAAATAAGTTACCTCTTCTAATAAATCACTATCAATAGGAATAGTAACATTATGCTCTTTCTCAATCCGCTTAAGTTCAGCTATAATATCCTGTTGTCTTTGAGTTTGATCTACAATTACATAATTTTTTCTTAATACCTCGAAATACATGTCTGGACTGTTAATTTGCAAAGGAGTCTCACTTAAAAACCTATGGCCAAAGGATATGTTAGAAGTCTCTTTATTCGCAATAGAGAAAGGAATTACTTCATTACCGTACATACATAAAAGCCATTGGATAGGTCGAACAAAACGTAAATCATGATTACCCCATCGCATATTTTTCGGGAAAGAAATATTTAGTATAACATCTTTAATACCACTTAAAATATCAATTGTTTTACCACCAGCTATTTTCTTAACTGCAAAGATATACTCGCCATTTTCAGTAGCTCTAGTCTCTAGTTGACTTGCATCTACACCTTGTCCTTTAGCAAATCCTAAACCTGCCTTAGTCAGATTACCAGCATCATCATAAGCAGCTTTTTTTGCTGGTCCCCTTGCTTCGATGGTTTTATCCTGTTGCTTTTCGCTTAGCTCATGAACGTAAATTACAATGCGTCGAGGTGTCCCATAAACAGCTATTTCTCTATATGGAATATTAAGCTCATTTAACCAATTTTCAGTTTTTTGTTTGCAATCAGCAATAATGCCTGGCATAAATCTTGCTGGTATCTCTTCAGTTCCTAATTCTAATAAGAAATCCTTAACTGTCACCTATAACTACCTCCTTAAGCTAAAGGGAATCCAAGCTCTTGTCTCTGCTGATAATACATTTCAGCACATTTACGAGCAAGGTTTCTAACCCTAGCAATGTATCCTGTTCTTTCTGTTACACTAATAGCTCCCCTAGCATCCAACAAATTAAATGTGTGCGAGCACTTAAGCACTAAATCGTATGCAGGTAAAACTAAATTTTCTTTTAATGCTCTTTCTGCTTCCTGCTCATAGGTACTGAATAGATTAAATAGCATATTACTATCAGATATTTCGAAGGTGTACTTTGAATGTTCATATTCTGCATTCTTAAAAATATCACCGTAAGTAATACCATCAACCCATAATAAATCATATACATTTTCTTTTTCTTGAATATAAGATGCTAGCCTCTCTATACCGTACGTTATCTCCACGGCAACTGGCTTCATATCAATTCCACCAACCTGCTGAAAGTATGTAAATTGAGTGATTTCCATACCATCTAGCCATACTTCCCAGCCAAGTCCCCACGCACCTAAGGTTGGAGATTCCCAGTTGTCTTCAACAAAGCGAATATCATGTTCTAATGGGTCTATCCCTAGCTTTTTAAGGGATTCTAAATATAATTCTTGGATATTGTCTGGAGACGGCTTCATAATTACCTGGAACTGATGATGTTGATATAAACGATTAGGGTTTTCGCCGTATCTACCATCTGCAGGTCTTCGTGAAGGCTCTACATAAGCAACATTCCATTTCTCAGGTCCTATTACCCGTAAAAAGGTATAGGGACTCATAGTACCTGCTCCTTTTTCCACATCATATGGCTGTAAAATAGCACATTTCTGTTTACCCCAAAAATCTTGTAGGGTTAATATCATTTCTTGAACGTTCATTATTAATTCCTCCTATCGTAGCTTCCTAAATAAACAATACAAGCTCCCGCCCCTATAGCAATAGCTATAGGGACGGGAGCTTTCACCCGCGGTTCCACCCTAATTGACATTAAGTCCAACTTTAAAGGCTACGTACTCCAGAGCGCCATCACAAATGTTAACATATCGGCTCACACTATACCCGACTCGCTGTTAAGTAACGATTTGCTACTTCTCCTTCATAGTACTTGTATTTTTTTTGGATTATAGCATTTACAATTACACTCTGTCAACTGTCGCTAAGCGCATTTTCTTTACTCCCTGCTGCTCTTCCTTACACTTTACTGCATGTTTATCCCGTTCTACTATCACGTCAAATTGACCAAACATTAGAGCCAGCAACGTTATCACAGATACATAAGGAAACATTATAACACCAATTGCACCCATAGTAACTGGGATAGTAAGTAATGTACAATCGTTTCGTTTAATAATTACTCGACTAACGTTGCCCTTTACAATCATCTCACTTATATAATCAAATAATCTTTCCCCTTGAACAACTACAGTTTCATATATAGGAAGTTCTAGCTCCGCCTCTTCTAGTTCAATTATAGCCTTAACGACATCCTTGTTGCACCTTAAGTATGTCTCGTAGGCTTCTTTCATACTGGCGCCTGTATATGAAGAAACAGCTTGTACATCCTTAATTAGTTCCTGGAAATCTTTTTCTGACATTTCATTTGCATGATTCATTAGTCAATACCTCCAATTCACAAATAACAATTCGGTATTAATTTGTCTCATTTTTTACAAATCATACATATTTTTGATGTCATCTATCACATTAAACCATTTTAATTTTATTCCAAAATAATGTTCGATAAACCTTTGGTTAATCTGTCTTATTTCTTCACGGGAGCTTTTTTTAATTGAAATGTTCCCAATTTTATCAATATCTATATATTGAAACACCCTTAATAGCTTAGCAACTGGCTGAGATATTTGGATTGCATGTTGATCCTTAGAGAAGCATGCGCCACATATATATCCACCCAAAGAGATACTAAATCGATATGCATAGCCTTTGTCGGTTGTACTACATTCAATACATTCATCAAATTGAGGTCTATATCCCCTTAATGAAAATAATTTAATTTCATAAATACGGACAAGAATTTCTGCATCAAACATACCACTATCGATTTTATCGAGAATGTTCAATAGTAACTTGTAAATTTCTTCTGTATTTTCATTCTCTATTGTTACTCTATCCGTAAGGTCAGAAAGATACATCATATAAGATGACAATAAGAGATCTTTTCTTATATTTGAATAAGTTTTTATTAGTTCGCTCTCGTTAAGGCGACCTAACGTTGCTTCTTTTTTATACATAACGAAAGAACCCAACGTCAATGGTTGGGTAGTTGCACTGAATTTGCTTCTAGTTTTTTTGGCGCCCATAGCAAGTGTTGATAACTTCCCAAGGGTAGGAGTTAATAGATGAATTATCTTGTGGGATTCTCCGTAATCAATGCTTTTTAATACGATTCCATCTGTTTTAATAATCATAAGTCCTGATTCCGTTCAACGGACTCGTCTTGCACCTCTCCATCTTCAGTAACAGCATTAGTTAAATCCTTGTATAACAAGTAGCTCTCAACTTTTCCAGATAATGAAAAGTAATTCCAAGAAAAGTTCTTCATATAATCAAACCTTTCTTTTTTATTTACTTGCTTAACTGTAGTTTCTGCAATAACTAATATTTCATGTTGAAAATATTTACCTGCTGTAAGTATCATTCATGAAAGCCAAAATTCCTTAAATCTATAGCATGATTCCGCCAGTCTTTTTTAACCTTTATCCATAAATCTAAATAGATTTTAGAACCGAGTAAACGCTCGATATCGTTTCTAGCCCTTTTCCCAACTTCCTTGAGTAAAGCTCCATCTTTACCGATTAGTATACCTTTTTGTGACTTTCTTTCAGTGTAGATAACCGCAGATACAAAAAGCTTATCCGTATGTTCTCGCTCAACTATTTGCTCAACTACAACGGCAACCGAATGGGGTATTTCTTCCTCAGTTAACTGAAGTACTTTTTCCCTGATTAATTCCGCAATAACAAAACGTTCTGGATGGTCGGTAATTTGGTCAGCAGCAAAAAACATTGGACCCTCTGGCAAACGTTTCTTAATTTCCTTTATCAACACCTCTACATTATCGCCTTGCAAAGCTGATAAAGGAATAATTTCTTCTACGTCTACTAAATCTTTGTATTGATCAATTCTAAGTAAAAGCTCATCCTTTTTTATTAGATCAACTTTGTTTAATACTAAAATAATAGGCGTTTTTATTCCTTTAAGTATGTCAGCTATATACTGATCTCCTGCACCTGGCTCTTGGTTAGCTTCAACTAGAAATAGTATAGCATCTACCTCACCCAAGGTACTAGTGGCCTGTTTATTCATAAATTCACCTAACTTATGCTTAGGCTTATGAATACCAGGTGTGTCGATAAATATCGCTTGAAAATCATGTTCTGTTAGTATTCCTTGAATTTTATTCCTTGTTGTTTGTGGCTTATCTGACATGATGGCGATTTTCTGACGCAATATTTTGTTTAGTAATGTTGATTTTCCTACATTTGGTCTACCAACAATTGAAATAAAACCTGATTTAAAATTATCGTTTCTCACATTACTCACCTTCACATCATAGATTCATTAAACGAGTATGGCAACAGTTGAGCTACTGTATATTCTTTGTTGTCACCGTTAGTATTCGCTAAAAACACTTTCATATTAGGTTCAGCAAATTCTGATAAAACTTGCCTGCAAGCTCCACATGGTGAAACAGGTAGCTCTGTATCAGCAATGATTGCTATTGCTACAAACGAGCGATGTCCATCAGAAACAGCTTTGTATACTGCTGTTCGCTCAGCACAATTTGTCAAACCATACGAGCTGTTTTCTACGTTACAGCCTGTATATACTTGTCCAGTTGCTGTTAAGACAGCAGCCCCTACGGCAAATTTACTGTATGGCGCATATGCATGCTTCATTGCATTTTCGGCTGCGATTATTAGCTCTTCTTTCATATCAATCCTCTATCCTTCATTACTTTTTCTTGAACTGCAAACATAACCTGCTCCTGTTCGTCTGTTTCATGATTATAGCCTAACAAATGTAGTAGACCATGTACAGCTAAAAAGCATAGTTCACGTTCAAAGGAATGCCCATAGTCATTGGCCTGTTTTTCTGCTATATCTACGCAGATTACAATATCGCCCAAATGATAAGATAATACTTCAATTTCCTCTATATCATCCAAATCGTCATTTAATGCAAATGATATAACATCTGTAGGCTTGTCCTTACCACGATATTCCCTATTTATTTCTTGAATTCGTTGTTCATCTACAAAAGACACACTAAACTCACCAGTTTCATTATTAATGACTTGTCCTGTGTATTGTAGACATTCGTCTAATATTTGCAATAGTGGCTCTGGAATTTTTTTTGTTTCATGCTCTTGTAACCAATCAATTTCAAAACCCAATTACATCGCCTCACTCTTTGAATTACTGTCTGGCCTTATCTCTTCTAGAACTTTTTTCTGAATTTGGTCTTCTGGATATTCAATTCTTGAATGGAAAATTCCATTTAAGACATGTATATATGCGTGTACCATATTATCTAAATCCTTAAAAGTCAAATCACATTCATCAAATTGCCCATCCGCTAGCTTCTCCTTAATAATCTTGCGAATTATTGTTTCCATTCGCGAAGGGGTTGGTTTTGCCATAGCCCTAACGGCAGCTTCAACAGCATCAGCAACCATTACAATAGCAGCTTCCTTAGACTGTGGCTTTATATTTTGATATCGATAATCCATTTCATTGACATTACCTTTTTCTGAGTCCTTTGCTTTATTATAAAAATAGCTTAATAAGCTAGTTCCATGATGTTGATGAATTATATCCCTAATCGGTTTAGGTATATTATGTTTTTCGGCTAACTCAACGCCATCCTTTGGATGGGAGGTTATAATTAGCGTACTTAAGCTTGGTGCAATCTTATCATGTGGATTTTCCTTTGTTAATTGGTTCTCAATAAACATATATGGACGTTTAGTCTTACCGACATCATGATAAAATGCTCCTACCCTAGCTAATAATGGATCAGCATCCACTGCTTCAGCTGCTGCCTCAGCTAAATTTCCGACAATCACACTATGGTGATAAGTACCTGGCGCTTCAATCAATAGCTTACGTAGTAACGGATTATTCGGATTTGATAACTCTAGTAAGCTTACGGAAGACAAAATTCCAAATGTGCTTTCTAAAAATGGTAGTAACCCTAGTGTTAATACTGATGATAACAGCCCACTGATAATTCCAAACAACAGGTTCATCGTCAGTACGCTAGGAGTAAACTCAATAGCTATTAAATGGATTGCCAAAATAGCTATCACATTAACAAAGGCGACAATAATACCGGCGCGCATAATAGCTGAACGGTGTGTCATTTTAGTAACACTAAATACTCCCGCCAGTCCCGAAGCTAAGCAGACAAAGCCAAAACGATAGTCAAATAATAGCGTTGAGTCCGTTTGAAAAATAAAGCTGACCAATATACTAAAAACGACAGCAGAGTATACTGCCAATTTAGAACTAACAAGGATAGTTATTAGCATTGTACTCATTGCTATTGGCACTAAGTAACCAACAGAGCTTACATCAAATAAGCCTGTAGTAACATGAACAGTCTTGATAACAACAAACGTCAAAATCCAAATTAACACTAGTAGGGTTAATAGATAATTATCATTAAGAATTTCTTTTTTGTACACATTTATATAAGCATATAACCCAGAAACAAGTAAGACTACCACTATTAGCAGACCTGCCCAATCAACGTATTGAATTCGATCCTCTAATAAGTTTAATGATTGTAACCTAGTGTATATATCTTCAGAGATAACTTCTCCTTTTGCTACTATTAATGTGTTTTTTGTTATCATTCTGTCTGCTACCATTGCTTCTTGACTGTCGCGTCTTTCTTCAGTTGCACGTTCATCAAAAAACATGTTAGCGGCAATCGAGTTTTGCACAATTTCTCTGACTATAAAACGTGCATCCTTATTAATATCTAAGCCTATAATTAAATCATCAGCTAAGGAACGAGCATTTTTTAAGTCTGTCTGTTTAATGCCGTCTCCCATAGTTTGAGTGATTATATTTCGCACATGAAATCTTATAGTATCAAGTTTTTCTGAATCAGTTTGTAGCAGCTTATAATATACTTCTTCTGACAGGTTTATTTCACTTCGTTCCTGCAGTGTATTAATTTTAACCGTTTCTGTTATCTCTTCATTACTTAACCTTCGCACATCAAACATAAGCTGATCAATATTGATGCGAACTTTATTTAATATTGTATTATCAAGGCGATAAATGTCTTCAACTAACTCACGGGCTTCCTGTTTGGCTATATCAGTAGCAACAACATCTACTGCCGTACGATTAGCAATAATATCTTCTGGGCTACGATCTCCAATTTTCAAGTCGTAGGACACGCTTGTGATTCCCTCTAACATAAGTAAAAACATACCTATAGCTAATACAGCAAACAGAAAATATTTATATAATTTATTTTCTTGAAGCTTGTACTTTTGTATGTTTTTCTTCCACTTATTTTTAAATAACTGTCCCACGGACGTTTCACCTCTCTTGGTTAAGACCCATCACCATATGCTTTGATTACCTTTTGAACCAATTGGTGTCTAACTATATCTACTTCCTTTAAAAAGGTAAAGCCTAAATCTTGTACATTCTGGAGAACTTTTATTGCATCAATGAGACCTGACTCCTTACCTCGTGGCAGGTCAATCTGAGTTATATCTCCTGTTACTACCATCTTTGATCCAAAGCCTAATCTAGTCAAAAACATCTTCATCTGTTCACGTGTTGTATTTTGTGCTTCATCTAATATAACAAATGAATCATTTAAGGTCCTTCCCCTCATAAAAGCTAATGGGGCAATTTCTATATGTCCTCGTTCTATGAGCTTTTGCATAGTCTCTAAGCCAAGCATTTCGTCTAGTGCATCATATAGCGGTCGTAAGTAAGGATCAACCTTTTCCTGTAAATCACCAGGCAGAAAACCAAGATGTTCTCCAGCCTCTACGGCAGGCCTAGTTAATATTATCTTTTTCACTTCATTGTTCTTAAGCGCTGAAACTGCCATAACAACTGCCAGGAACGTTTTCCCGCTACCTGCAGGGCCAACACCAAAAACTATATCTTTGTTTCTGATATTTTGAATATATTCCTTCTGACCGAGGGTTTTTACCTTAATTGGTTTTCCCTTGGTCGTTTTTGCAATTTCCTCGTTTAAAAGGCTAGAAATTTTAGCGTCTGTATTCTGGTTATGAATCTGAATTGTATATAGAATATCACGTAAATTTAGTTCATGCTTAGACCTTATTAACGATTGTAGCTCTCCAATAATAGCTTCAACCTTTTTTACATGTTCAATTTCACCTGTAACAGTTATTTCTCCACCACGTGTAACCATTTTTACAGGGTAGTGTTTTTCAATCTCTCTAATAAACAAGTCATTTGGTCCAAATAAAGACGTAGTCTCATCAATTTTTCCTAGCGTTATATTTACAGTGATTGGTTCCTTCAAATTACTAGTTCACTCCTCGTTTTATTCATCATTATCTTCATCATCGATGTAATCTTTCTCATCAATTAACTTCCTCATAGTTATATCTTCGATAACCTCAGCTAAAAGCTTTACCTCTATCTTTCCATCATCTATATTGTAGTGCATAATAGTTTGACTTACAACTTCAATAAAATCTACCTGCTTACTGATCTTATCAAATGCCATCTCAACAGCTTGGTCCTTCGCAGCATCTTCATTTAAAAATATAGTTTCAGTTTTTGTTTCGTAATATGTGTCTACATGGAGTTCTACAGGGAAGCTCAGAGACCTCCATGATAACTTTTTAATTGATGTTCTCTTATCATGGTTTTCTAGCTCTTGCAATCTATTTGGTAAATATAAAGGTAATGACCAATCCCTAAGTACAAAATTGTATTTATTAATCGCCTCGCCAGTATATGTTTCTACTGTGCGCTCAAGCGGGAGCTCTACTTCTACAGTATACCAAACTATCCCTTCAACAACACCCTTTGCAGGTATTTTTTTTTCTTTACTAAAGAAACCAGATATCAATATTTGCCCAGGTTCAACACGTTGTCCTTCTTTAACATAAGCTATGCCATCATAAGCTAAAATTCTATGGATAATTGCTCTTTTAGTTGCTACTAAATCTGACTCAATCAATATCTCTTCATCTTCTTTAGGTTTTGTTAAAGGAACTGCTATAATTAATAACTGTGTTCCCTTAATTTCCATTCCAATCCAAATATAATCATTTTGTAATTGCTCTCGAAGCTGATTTTGGATAATATCTTTTTCAGGCATTTTTCTTTTCCAACTGCCTTCTTTTATACCCAATTCCTGCAGTTCACTTCTGATTGTTCTTTCATGCTCATAGGCAAGATATTTCCCATCATGTCCTGTTATCTCAATGTCCCAGATGAATTGAGACATTGTCCAAATAAATAATAAAAAAAATAGGAAGCCAGCTAGAAACATATATCTTTTTTGGAGACGCCAATTTAAAAATGGCAAACCATATTTCCGCTTAATTGTGAATTTACAGCCTGTCTTCTTTACTAGATTCGTAAATTCTTTAAAATCTTTAATGCTCATCGTAAATGTAATTGATTCTTCAGACGTTTTAGTGACGTTCCATAAGGATATACCCGCACGATTCAATTGATTTAACAATGTGGATAATAGTTTTCCAGATATTTGAACAGATATAGCTCCCAAAAACATATTTTTTAACCAACTAGAAATCATGGGACGTTCCCTCCGTTAATCTTGTCTTTTCCATTTAATTTGGTCAATATTTCCTTCAATTAAAATTTCCCTATACATTACTCCACGTATTACTAATTCCTCACCGTAAATATACAGCTCTCCTGTCTTTGTATGTAGACGGATTTTATTATGACTAAATTCTAGTAAGCCAAGATGATTCTCTACATAAAGCTGCATATCCCCAATAAGCGTTGTCCTTGGTAGGTCAAACATTAAATCCTTAGGCAAGTCTAATGCTTTAGCAACTTTATTTTTAAAACGGTTTTGCCATGTGTCTATTGTTCTGTTTTTTCTATTCTTCCTTTTATTTTTCATTTAGGTACTCCCCTTATGGAGACTATGTTTCATTACACTTTATGCATAGTGGTCTTTATATATGAAAAAAAGCAGCCAAGAGTTAAACTCTTTGGCTGCTTTTTCTCATTTTACGCCATGCTAGATTGCTCTTCGGAGCACCTAATATTTCCGCCCATATTACACCTTGTTTAATTGAATCCTGGTCTAAGGATAAACGCTCGAGCGGCGTTTTTCTTGCTGAACTGTGTTGATTATTAAGTTGTCTTTGCTCAGCATTTTTAATTCTATCTAATTCTATAGAACTCTTTTCAGTTGATATATTTGTTACTGTACGCTCTTGTTTTGGCAATTTCTTAGGTTTATATACAGTAGGTTCTGACTTTTGTGGAAAGAATATTTCTTCCCAGCTCCCGAATGGATCATGGGGATTATAACTACTAGGATTATTATCGCTAGCTGTTGTTTGTTCAACTTCGCTATTTCTATAAGTATCTTCAGTAGTTCTAGCTGGCTGTCTTACAGGTTTAGGTCTAGACTGATCTCCCTGTTGCCTGCTCTCTTTTACTTTCTCAGCGATTTTTTGGATGATACTAAATAGGATAATTAGTATAATTAAACCTTCCATAGAATCACCTATCTTTTGCCGATAGTTTCGTCATTATCGGAACCTCTTGGACGTCCAGCACTAGCTAAAGATTCACGCATATCAGTGTCTGCTAAAATATTCTGCATATTCATGTAGTCCATAACGCCCAATTTTCCAGCTCTAAGTGCGTCCGCCATTGCCTTAGGTACTTCAGCCTCAGCTTCAACAACCTTAGCGCGCATTTCTTCAACGTATGCAGTCATCTCTTGCTCACGTGCAACAGCCATTGCTCTACGTTCTTCAGCCTTCGCTTGCGCAATTTTCTTATCTGCTTCTGCCTGATCTGTTTGTAGGATTGCACCGATGTTTTTACCTACATCAACATCAGCAATATCAATAGAAAGAATCTCAAAAGCAGTTCCTGCATCTAAACCACGACTTAAAACAGTGTTAGAGATATTATCTGGATTCTCTAGTACAGCTTTGTGGTTAACAGCTGAACCTACAGTCGTAACAATACCCTCACCTACACGAGCAATAATCGTCTCTTCACCAGCACCACCGACAAGTCGATCAATATTCGCTCTAACTGTAATTCTAGCACGAACCTTAACTTCAATTCCATCAGCTGCTACTGCAGACACAACAGGTGTCTCAATAACCTTTGGATTTACACTCATTTGTACTGCTTCTAATACATTTCTACCTGCTAAATCAATTGCTGCTGCTCTTTCAAACGGTAATGGAATATCTGCTCTTTGAGCTGCAATTAAAGCATTTACTACTCTGTCAACATTACCACCTGCTAAGTAGTGACCCTCAAGTTGATTAGTACCAACATCAAGTCCAGCCTTTGTAGCCTTAATTAATGGATTAACTATACGTACTGGTGCTACTCTTCTTAAACGCATACCAATTAACGTCATAATACCAATCTTAACCCCTGCTGCTAAAGCTGAAATCCACAGCATTACAGGTATAACTGTAAGTAGCACATAAAGTGCTAATATGATAATTGCAACAAATATCAACATCGTAACTAAAGCTGGATCCAAATTTACCACCCCAATATAATTATTTGTATTTCTATGATTCTTTTATTTCCCTTACTACGATTCTTGTGCCTTCTACTTTTACTACCTTCACCTTACGCCCACTTTGGATGTAGCCGCCTTCGCCAACAACATCTGCTAAATAATCATCAAACTGAGCAGTTCCAGACGGTCGTAGTGGTGTTATAGTTTCACCTATTTGACCTAACAAATCTTTGCGTTGCTGAGGAGCAACATATCCAAGCTCATTCTGTTGTTTTTCACTTAAGATAAACTTACTCCATATACCTCTGTATCCAAAGTATTTAACTAAAATAATACTTACAACAAAGGTAATTGCTAAGGCAATCAGCAATGATTGCATCCCTAAAGTAGTGTCTTGGGCAGCCAACACAATCGCCGCACCCATAGCTACTATTCCAGAGATTCCAAAGATACCAAAACCTGGAGCAAAGAATTCTATACTGAGTAATATGATACCTATAATAAATATAATTAGAACTTCATATCCAGCAGCTCCAGCAGCCATGTGTCCAATAAAAAATATTGCTAATGCAGAAACCCCAAGAATACCTGGTAACCCAAAACCTGGTACTAAGAACTCAATGGCAATTCCTAAGAACGCAATTGTTAATAAAAACGGAATGACATTAGGACTCGTAACAAATCTAGCCAGCCGTTCTGCTAATGTGATATCTGCTTGGATTATTTGTCCAGAATAACCATAGTGGTCAAGCATCTGTTGACGGTTTGTAAAAACTCCATCAGCGATTCCAACTTCCGTTGCTTTATTAGCAGTTAATGACAACAATTGCTCTTCATTAACTAATCCTTCTATGACAACGCTTCTGTCAACCATAGCTGCAGCATAGATGGGATCTCTATCGAAAGCTTCAGCTGCTGCTTCCATCTCAGATTTCCAAAAAGCTAATATTTTGGGATCAACTTCTTGCCCAGTTAGAAATCTTGGTTCTGCAGCCCCTATAGTACTTCCAGGGCTCATAGCAATCATCGGTGTGTTCAACGCGATATAGGCACCTGCTGATGTTGCAGTACCTGTAATGTATGTAATAACCGGAATTTCGCTAGCAATTAAACGATTGCCAATGCTCATCGCTGCATCAACACTTCCACCTAAGGTGTTCATTTCTATAACAACCACAGTCGCCCCTTCATCTCGTGCTGCTGTTAAAGATCTTTTCAAGAATGCGTCTAAGCCTTTTTCTACTGGACCTTCCATAGGGATGACAAAAATAATATCTTCATCCGAATCCGCGTTAACAGTAGCAGGTGGCATATTAAATAGACTTAAAAAAAATGTGAACACCAATAAATAAGCTATAAGTTTTCTTCGCATTTGTTCCCTCCTTTCAAAAAAAGTTTATACTTAATAAGTTTACCATTGAATGAAAGTTAAAAGCAAATTAGTCTTTCAATTTCTTACATATAAACTTAAATTTATAAATTAAAAAATAGCCATTTAAAAAATGACTATTTTTATATTAACTATTGCAAAAATTTTTGAACGATTTGATTTACCACTTTGCCATCAGCTTTCCCTTTAACTTTATCCATAAGACGCTGCATGACTTTTCCCATATCTTTCTTTGATGATGCACCAGTTTCTGCTACAGCCTCTTGTACTAAAGTTTCTATTTCTGCTTCTGTCAATTGCTCAGGCATATAATCCATTAAAACTGCAATTTCTTGTTCTAATTTAGTAACTAAATCATCACGATTGGCATTTTTAAATTCCTGGAGGGAATCCTTGCGCTGCTTTACTTCACGAGTAAGAACTTCAAGTATCTCGTCATCGTTCAATTCTGCTTTTTTATCGATTTCTGTATTTTGTATCGAAGATCTTACCATACGAATTACAGATAAACGAAACTTGTCTTTACTTTTCATTGCAAGCTTCATATCATCGCTAAGCCTGTTTCTTAGACTCAATCTGATACCCCCTAAAACTTGCGCTTACGAGCAGCTTCGGATTTCTTTTTGCGTTTAACACTTGGCTTTTCATAGTGCTTACGCCTCTTAAGTTCTGCAATAACCCCATCCTTTGAACAAGAGCGTTTAAATCTTCGCAGTGCACTATCCAACGTCTCATTTTTACGTACATTAATTTCTGCCATATACTTTCCCTCCCTCCAACGACTATAAACAAAAACATATGCCCATCAGAAAATATTATATGCACTTTTGGGCTTCATGTCAAGGTTATCCTGGAGGCCAGCTAAGATTCCTACCACCAAGTAAATGGTAATGAATGTGATATACAGTCTGTCCACCTGCGTCACCACAGTTATTTACTAATCGGAATCCATTTTCTGCAATTCCTAAATCTTTAGCGATTTTTTTAGCAGCTAGGTGAATCTTTGCTATGTAGTTCTCCGCATCACTTTCGTCTATGTCTAATATAGACGAAATATGTTTTTTAGGAATAATTAAAACGTGTACAGGTGCGACAGGAGTTATGTCGTGAAATGCAAGCACCATGTCATCTTCATAAACTTTTTTGCTGGGAATTTCCCCTTCGACTATTTTGCAAAAAATACAATCCTTAGACACATAATCACCTCCACACTTAACTTTCAAGTATAGTACCACAAAATTATTAGATTTTCCACGTATGTAGTAAAAAAAAATTATATATAGCATATCCTTCTATGAGGTGAATTATATGGGAGCTACTTATAGTATCGTTTCGTTTATATTAGGATTTATGTGTTTATTTGTAGGTTTGTTTTTACTGCGGTGGGCACTACAGTCGTTAATAGGTAATAAAACTGAAAACATTTTGACAACGTTAACTAATAGCCCTATGACAGGTGTCTTAACAGGTATCTTATTAACTACAATCCTTCAGAGCAGTAGTATCGTATTGATTGTTATATTAAATTTAGTGAGTGTCGGAGCTTTGCCGATTCTAAATGCTGTCGCTATTGTCTTAGGGGCAAATCTAGGAACTAGTCTAACCCTTGAATTCATTGCCTTTTCAAACCCTAGCTGGGTTTATATATTAATCATTGTTTCATCGTTGTTTTACATATTTAAAAAAAGACTGCAAAGCGCAGTCTTTCTAGCATTAGGATTATTGCTAGTTGGTTTTGAGTTCTTAAAAAGAAACGCTAGTATCTTAGATGGAATCATAGTTGTAACTAATAATAGTATCCTCGAAAATACCTTTGCATTACTGGCTGGTATTATCTTCACTGCAATTGTCCAAAGCAGCACAGCGTCAACAACCTTTGTAATGACATTAGTTGAAAATCAACTTTTAACACTAGTTGCTGGGGTCTTGTTTGTTTATGGCAGTAATATCGGAACCTGTATTACTTCTGTAATTGCCGTTATTGGTGCTTCCATCCACGCTAAAAAAATTATGCTTTATCACGTAGCAATCAATATTTTATGTGTTGTAATTTTATTGCCAATTGTTCCCTTGTTGGTAGCAGCGGTTGAATATATAACCCCTAACGCGGCGCAACAAATTGCCCACTCACAGGTTATATTTAATTTGTTGACGATTGTTATTTTCTATCCATTTATAAGAAAACATATTAGGCTTTTAAACAAAATATACAATTAAGCAAAATATACAATTAAACAAGATATACAATTGTATAGTCTATACAAGTAACTTAATACCAGAGCTAGTACCAATACGGGTAGCACCTGCTTTAATCATTTCTAAAGCAGCTTCCTTGTCTTTTATGCCGCCAGAAGCTTTCACGCCAAGTTTATTTCCTACTACTTCTTTCATTAGCTTCACATGCTCTATCTTTGCTCCTGCCGTGCCAAAGCCCGTTGATGTTTTTACGTAGTGAGCGCCAGCATCCATTGCAATCGTACAGGCTTTAATAATTTGTTCATTACTAAGGTAACAGGTTTCTATAATAACCTTTACTATCGCTTTTTTCTCTGCGGCCTTTACGACTGCAGCTATATCTTGAAGTACATAGGCGTAATTTGCTCCCATAAAAGCTCCAAGGTTTATTACCATATCAATTTCCTCGGCACCTTGTTCAGTAGCGATTTTTGTTTCTAATACCTTAGACTCTGTTACACTTGCACCTAGCGGGAAGCCTACTACTGTACAAACCTTTACCCCACTACCAATTAGCTTATCAGAAGCTAATTTCACAAAGTTTGGATTGACACAAACTGCCGCAAATTTTGCCTGTAATGCCTCATCACACAATTGTACTATATCTGCATCAGTAGCAGTAGCGTTAAGCTTGGTATGATCTATATATTCTTGAAGATTAATTATCACTATAATCCTCCTTATGATTGTCCTTAACTATTTCTCCCATGGAGTAATTAATGCCAGCTTGCTTAACTTGTACACGGACCAGCTTGCCTATATCTTCTTCATTTGCATTAAAAACTAGTTTCATATAATTATCAGCATGTCCTTCGAATAATTTCCCATGACTTTCATGCTTACTAATATCCCCATCTTTAAATTGTTGTTCAATAATTACAGGCAATATTTTACCGACAAATTTTTGATGGTATGTAAGTTTACTTTTATCTATAATGCCCGCTATTTCTCTGCTACGAGCATCTTTGTCTGTATTTAGTATTTGACCTTCCATCTCTGCTGCTGGCGTTCCAGATCGCTTAGAATACTTAAAAATATGCATATCTGCAAATGACATGGCTTCAATGAATTCGCATCCCTGCTTAAATAACTCATCTGTTTCACCTGGGAAGCCAACAATCAGATCAGTTGTAATTGCGATATCAGGAATCAGGTTACGTACATGTTCAATAATAGATTTATATTGCTCAACGCTATACTTGCGATTCATCTTAGTTAATATTTCGTTGGTAGCAGCCTGTAATGGTAAGTGTAAATGCCTACAGAACTTATTTGATTGCTGCATTAACAACAACAGTTCATCGTTTAACTCAGTTGCTTCAATTGAACTTATGCGTATACGTTCTAAGCCTTCGACTTGTTCCAGGGCCTTCAAAACATCTATTAGCTTTACATTATCTAAATCTCTACCATAGGCTCCTAGATGAATCCCAGCTAGTACAATCTCTTTATATCCCTGTTTTACAATTAACTCAGCTTGCTCTAATATACTTGATAATTTACGACTTCGGATTCCACCTCTAGCATAAGGAATAATACAATAGGAGCAAAACTCTGTACAGCCTTCTTGTATTTTCAGGGTAGCTCTGGTTCGTTCACCGAAAAAAGGAGCACTTAAATCCTCAAATTCACGCTGCTGCCAGATATCTGCGACTGCATTGATGGGCTGCCGTTCTTTTACGATTTCATTAATATATTCTAAAATTTTATGGCGATCCTGTGTACCAATAACGAGATCAACACCGAATATTTCTAATACTTCACCTGGTGCTGTTTGCGCATAGCAGCCAGTCACAGTGATTATAGCGTCTGGGTTCTTTTGAATGGCTCTTCTAATCATTTGCCGGGATTTCTTTTGACCTAAGTTCGTCACGGTACAGGTATTAATGACATAAACGTCCGCCGTATCCTTAAAGTCTATAATTTCATATCCAGCATCCTGAAAAATTTGTTCCATGGTAGCTGTTTCATATTGATTAACCTTACATCCTAACGTATGGAATGCTACTTTCATTTTACGATTCTCCTAATTGTTGATGATAAAAAAGTACGCCTGTTGCCGCTACTATGCCTGCTGTTTCCGTACGTAAAATCCTAGGACCTAAATTAATTAACTTAACTCCAGCATTGACTGCCTGTAGCTTCTCTTGCTCACTAACTCCACCTTCTGGACCAATAATTATTGCAAAATCTTTAATTTCTGGGTGTTGTTTTAATAAAGCGAAAATACCCTGGCTATGCTCGCTCTTTTCGTAGGCAAGCATAGTCAGGGAGTGTTTAGATACGGATTTAAGTAATTGTGGAAAGGTAAGGGCTGATGATATTGCAGGAACCTTACTTCTATGTGATTGCTCTGCTGCTTCTTTAGCAATCTTTTGCCAACGTTCAAGCTTCTTTTCGCCTTTGCTTGCATCCCATTTAGCTACAGAGTATTTCATCTCTACAGGAACAAAGGAAGTTATACCGATTTCAGTCCCCTTTTGAATTATCCATTCAAATTTATCAGCCTTAGTCAAGCCCTGATATAGGGTAATATTTATCGTTGGTTCATTATCATCTTGAATCTGTTCAACAACTGTAAGCTTAACTTGATTTTTATCAAAGTTAATAATTTCTGTTATATAATTATCACCCTCAGGGCTTACACAGATTACTTTGTCACCAATTTCTGATCTCATAACTTTTATAATATGCTTGGCATCATCGCCATCAATTGTAATATTGTTATTATTGATTCGATTTCCGTCAACAAAATATCTTTGCATGAAAATTATCAGCTCACTTTTTGCGCAACGATTGACATCCAATCGTTTTCATAGTTCTTTTCTACAATCGTTAATCCCTGTGCTTCTAACGCATCGATGACTTCTACTTCTTTTTGTATAATAATGCCTGATGCTATAAAAAAGCCATCTTTTTTAAGTAGCCTTGGAACATCTTTAGCAAAGCGGATGATAATTTCAGCAATAATATTAGCTACGATAATATCAACAGGCTGTTCTATACCCTCTAAAAGGTTGTTTTGTCTAGCATTAATAACCTCTTCAACATCGTTAAGCTTAGCGTTTATTTCTGCTGAACTAACAGCTACAGTATCAATATCAAAGGCTTGTATGTTACTAGCTCCTAGTTTAGCAGCCGCAATAGATAATACCCCAGATCCACAGCCAACGTCATATACTGTATCGCCCTCTTTAACATATTTTTCAAGCTCGATAATACATAGTTTTGTAGTCGGGTGTGTACCTGTACCAAATGCCATTCCTGGGTCTAGCTCGATGACTAGCTCATCTTCCCTTTGCTGGTAGTCTTCCCATGTAGGTGTGATTGTAATACGTTCTGTGATAGATATAGGTTTATAGTACTTTTTCCATGAGGTAGCCCAGTCTTCTTCATTAATTTCCGTTATTTCTACTGTCCCTGGGCCATAGTCGATGTCATATAGCATTAGCTTATCCAGTGCTAGTTTAATTTGCTCAATAGACTCAGGTAAAGAGCTATCCACTGGAAGATAAGCTTTTACATATACTCCTTCGTCAGGGTAATCGTCTACTGACAATTCATACATCTCACCAAAGTTAGTATCCCACTCTGTATCAAGCATTATTGAGTCTTCTATAACTACACCACCAGCACCTGCTTCATGCAGTATGTTAGAGACTGCTTCTACAGCTTCATTGGTTGTATGGATTCTAATTTCTGACCACATATTATTCGTCACTTACAATACACCTCTCATTATCACGTTGGCTATTTGAAATTTACTTTAACCTGCATAAGCAGGTGATGCTAGCCTATTTGAATGCATCCTTAAAGCGTTGGAAGATAGACTTGGATTGGCTATAGGTGTCATCCCCGCCAGCTTCCGTGAATTCTTTTAATAGTTCCTTCTGTTTCGATGTTAAATTAGTTGGTGTTACAACAACGGTTTTTACGAATTGATCTCCTGTACCATAGCCACGCAGTCTTGGAGCACCTTTGCCCTTAATTCTAAATAGCTTGCCTGTTTGCGTGCCTGCAGGAACTTTAAGACGAACCTTGCCATCAATAGTTGGAACTTCTATATCATCACCAAGTGCTGCTTGAGCAAATGTTATAGGAACCTCGCAGTATAAATCGTCTCCATTACGTTCGAAAAACTCATGGGGTTTTACATTAATAAAGATAAACAAATCACCTGTTGGTCCGCCGTTCTCTCCAGGTTCACCTTCGCCAGATACACGAATTTTAGCACCTGTATCTACACCAGCAGGGATATTAATTTTAATCGTTTTCGTCTTGCGAATCTTGCCCTGTCCTTTACAATCTTGACATACCTTCTTAATCTTCTTCCCTTGGCCATGACAAGCTGAACATACCCGACGATTTACAATCCTACCAAAAGGCGTGTTTTGCATCGTTTCTTCTTGCCCTGTTCCGTTACATACTGTACAAGTCTCAATATCAGATTTAGACGCAGCTCCAGATCCATCACATGTCGGACAGTTCTCTTGGCGCGGAATCTTCACCTCGACCTCTTTACCAGTCATTGCTTCTTTAAGTGTAATCGCTAGATCGTAGCGTAAGTCCGATCCCCTTCGAGGACGATTTGTGGCACGACCGCCTCCGCCTCCGCCGCCAAAAAACATATCAAATATATCACTAAAGCCGCCAGAAAAATCAGCCTCTTCAAAGCCTCCAAAACCGCCAAAGCCTTGTCCCTGAGGTCCCGCATGACCAAAACGGTCATACTGAGCACGCTTCTCTTGGCTAGATAAAATATCATAGGCTTCTTTTGTTTCTTTGAATTTCTCTTCAGCTTTCGGATCATCTTTATTTACGTCAGGGTGAAGCTTTCTTGCTAATTGTCTATATGCTTTTTTAATTTCTTCTGGGGTTGCATCCTTCTTAACTCCCAGTACCTCATAATAATCTCGCTTGCTCAACCTAAACACCTCAATTCATATCATACAAAGCCAAGGATATTCCTTGGCTTTGTATGTTTGTCTGCAAATTTTCAACAATACTTGTTGTTATTTTTTATCTTCGTCTTTAGTTTCTTCGTCTTTAACTTCTTCGTACTCAGCATCTACTACGTTATCGTCATTATTTGCTTCCTGCTGATTAGCCTGCTCACCCTGTTCAGTTTGAGCTTGCTGAGCTGCTTGTTCGTACAATTTCATCGATAACTCATGAACGACCTTCTCCAGCTCTTCCTTAGCTGTTTTAATCGCTTCAACATCTGTGCCTTCTAAAGCCTTTTTAACTTCGTCCTTTGCAGCATTCGCCTTGTCAATAGACTCCTGTTCAGCTTTATCTCCTAATTCCTTCAATGTTTTCTCTACTGTGTATACTAATGAGTCTGCTTCATTACGTAAGTCAATCTCTTCACGGCGCTTTTTATCTGTTTCTGCATTTGCTTCCGCTTCTTGAACCATTTTTTCAATTTCTTCGTCAGATAATCCGCTAGATGCCGTAATTGTAATCTTTTGTATTTTACCAGTGCCCATATCCTTAGCTGATACGTTTACTATACCATTAGCATCAATATCAAAGCTAACTTCAATTTGTGGTACACCACGAGGTGCTGGCGGTAAATCTGTAAGCTGGAATCTTCCAAGGGACTTATTGTATGCAGCCATTTCACGTTCCCCTTGAAGAACATGAATGTCTACCGATGTTTGGCTATCAGCCGCCGTTGAGAATACCTGTGATTTTGTTGTAGGTATAGTCGTGTTTCTTTCTATTAATTTTGTGAATACTCCGCCTAATGTCTCAATTCCTAGGGATAAAGGAGTTACGTCAAGCAATACAACATCCTTAACATCTCCAGTTAAAACTCCTGCTTGGATAGCAGCACCTAAGGCTACTACTTCGTCAGGGTTTACACCTTTATGTGGGTCCTTACCAACTAGCTTCTTAATCGCTTCCTGTACTGCCGGTATTCTTATTGATCCACCAACAAGGATTACTTTATCTATCTCATTTGGCGATAAGCCAGAATCTTTAATCGCATTTCTTGTAGGCTCTAGCGTTTTTTCTACTAAATCTTCTGTTAGTTCATTAAATTTAGCTCTAGTTAAGCTAATCTCTAAGTGTTTTGGACCAGTGGCATCGGCTGTGATAAACGGTAGTGATATCTGCGTTGAAGTAACTCCAGATAACTCCTTTTTAGCCTTTTCTGCAGCATCTTTAAGACGTTGTAATGCCATTTTGTCCTTACTTAAATCGATACCATTTTCCTTTTTAAATTCTGCTACTAAGTAATCAATAACTTTTTGGTCAAAGTCATCTCCACCTAAACGGTTGTTACCACTGGTTGCACGAACTTCAAATACTCCATCACCTAGCTCAAGGATTGATACGTCAAATGTTCCTCCACCAAGGTCATAAACTAAAATAGTCTGTGATTCATCCTTTTCAAGTCCATAAGCTAATGCTGCCGCTGTTGGCTCATTGATAATACGTAAAACTTCCAAACCTGCTATTTTACCTGCATCCTTAGTAGCTTGACGCTGAGCATCACTGAAATATGCTGGTACTGTTATTACTGCCTTCTCGACCTTACTACCTATGTATGCTTCAGCATCTGCCTTTAATTTTTGTAATATCATCGCTGAAATTTGTTGCGGAGTATACTCTTTTCCATCAATTGTTTCTTTGTGGTCAGTTCCAATATATCTTTTGATTGATTGAATTGTATTTGGGTTAGTAATTGCTTGGCGCTTTGCAGTCTCTCCAACAATACGCTCACCATCTTTTCCAAAAGCAACTACTGAAGGAGTCGTTCTATTCCCTTCAGCATTAGGGATAACTACTGGCTCCCCACCCTCCATTACAGCGACACATGAATTAGTTGTTCCTAAATCTATTCCAATAACTTTACTCATAATAATCCTCCTTAATATACTTTTGTATACTTTTTTTAGTTTAAGTGTTAGTTTAATAGTTACTTTATATTACTCACTTACTTTTACCATCGAAGGCCTTAGGACTTCTTCGTGTAATAAATACCCTTTTTGAAACTCTTGTATTACTATATTAGAATCTACCCCATCCGCAGCTTCTTTCGCTACTGCTTGGTGATAATTGGGATCGAATTCTTGATTTACTGCCTCAATTGTCGTAACTCCTTGTTTATTCAGCTCATCCATTAGCTGATTGTAAACCATATTTACACCTTTTGTGAACGCGTCATCTGGGTTTGCACTAGAAGCAATAGCTCGTTCAAGGTTATCAACAATCGGCAAAATACTTAATAATAACTCTTTGTTTGCTCTAGCTATCACACTTTGCCTTTCCTTTTGGCTACGTTTCCTAAAGTTGTCAAAGTCCGCCTGCAAACGCAGAAACTTCTCTTCTTGATCTTTTAATTTTTGTTCTAACTCATCAATTTTACTATCAGTTTCGTTATATGAGCTTTCACTATCTCTATTACTATCTGTTTTACTTTCGTCATCTGTACTGCTTTGATTGTCTTCTGAGCATTCAGAGCTTACTGAATTTGCTTCCTCATTTTCTTTAACTTGCTCTTCCTTTAAATCTTGCATAATACCCCTCCAATATAACTTTAGCTATAAACTATAGTTGTTGATACCATCATTAACAGAAGCAATTGTTTTTATTCCTTGTATAGCTTACCTAGTGTTTTCGATAAGTCTAAGGAAATATAATCAATTAGTGTTATGATTTTAGCATAGTCTAAACGTGTCGGCCCAATGATGCCTATTGAACCGATTGGCTTGCCATTTAAAATGTAATTTGCAGATATTACGCTACAATTATGGGCCTCTACTGCTTTATTTTCCTGACCAATCTTCACTACAGTAGAACTGGATTGATTTGTAAATAAATCTACAACTACTTTATTATTTTCAAACAGTCCTAATAAAGCCTTAACCTTATCTAAATCTTTAAATTCTGGCTGATTTAAAATATGAGATGTCCCACGCAAGAAGACTCCCCTGGCATCCTTTACGTTTTTCTCTGCTATTATCCCCTCTAGGAATTCCATTGCGTGCTCAAAACTATCTACATTACGCTGCAATTCTTTGGCCACTTCATTATATAGCACCTGCGACAGTTTATATAATGGAGTACCCGTTAGCTTCTTATTTAATAAATTAGTTAATTGCTCTAATTGTGTAGCAGGTAATTGTGGTGGAAGAGATACCAGTTTTTTCTCAACATGCCCAGTATCAGTAATAAGGATGCACACGCAATTGTCTTGGTTAATAGGTACCAATTGAATGTTTTTAAGTTTTGTATGAAATACCTCGGGACCCAAAACAATAGCCGTATAGTTAGTAAGACCTGCTAGTATATTAGCCGTATTGCTTACGATTTCCTCTACCTCTAATTTTTTTTGAACCAATAGCTCTCTAACACTAATTAGGTCACCCTTAGATAAGACTGTTGCTTCCATTAGGTTATCAACATAGTATCGATAGCCTTTTTGCGACGGTATTCTACCAGCAGAGGTATGAGGCTGTTCTAAATAGCCTAATTCTTCTAAATCAGACATCTCGTTACGAATAGTTGCTGAGCTATAATTTACGGATTCTTTTTTTGCTATAACCCTTGATCCTACAGGCTCGGCAGAGCGTACATAATCATCGATGATAACTTTTAGAATCAGTTTTTGGCGATCAGTCAACATCATCATTACCTCCTGTTAGCACTCTATCGTAGTGAGTGCTAAACCTTTAATAAAAAAATACCAAAAAACATAATCTTTTGTCAACCTGTTAGCTGCAAAATATTATTTGATTTTTCATTTTATCTATAAGCAAAAGCCGAAGAGCACGATTCTTCCCTTCGACTTTATATATTAATATTCTTAAAGTTGTTATTAATAATTTTCGTGCTTAACAACGGCTACAAAGTTTGGTAACACCTTGAAGTTCACCTTGTCTCCAATTCGAATACATACCTCTGGGTGAATATGCACAAGCATATCCTTTGTTTTATTGTTTTGAAGCTTTACTTGAGCTAAAGCATCAATAGACTCACCAGTATATGTGGCCTGTGTAATGACACCTTCAATATCACCATTAGCATCCATCTCTAAGCTGTCAGGGCGAACTGATATATAAACTTTTTCCCCAGGCGGAAGGCTATGGGTATGATTGCAAGGAATCGTCCCCAATTCAGTCACTACTGATTTAGCATCTGGACCGATTATCCCTTCAAGCATATTTGTCTGACCTACAAACTTAGCAACAAAAGTATTAGCAGGGAATTGATATATCTCCCTTGGTGTTCCGTTCTGCTGAATAACGCCGTCCTTCATAACAATTATGCGATCAGATATTGCTAATGCATCCTTTTGATCGTGGGATACAAATACCGCTGTCGCCCCTGCTTCTTTAATAATACGCTTAACCTCAACACGCATATGTGTACGCAAATCAGCATCTAAGTTACTAAATGGTTCATCTAAAAGCACTACAACAGGGCGACGTGCAAGGGCCCTAGCTAGTGCTACCCTTTGCTGCTGACCTCCAGATAGTTCATGAGGAAAACGTTTTTCAAAGCCATTTAGGTTGACCAATTCGATAACTTCTTTAATTCTTTTGTCGCGATCAGACTGCTTGTAATTAAAGCCAATATTATTATACACATCTAAATGCGGAAACAATGCATAGTCCTGAAACACCATGCCTACACCACGCTTTTCAGGTGGTATCCAAGCATTATCACTACTCACAACTTTTCCAGCTATTGAAATAACACCTGAATCTGCTCGTTCGAAACCAGCTATAAGACGAAGTGTTGTCGACTTACCACAACCACTAGGACCTAATAACGTTATGATTGAACCCTTCTCTACAGACAAACATAAATTAGTTAAGGCAGGATTGTCTGAACCAATATAAGTTTTTGTAACTGATTTTAACTCAATATCAAACATGCTGCTCACCCTCTAGTATTTGCGTAGCATATAACGCAATGGAATTATTGATACTATTATAATTAACAATGCCGCTGGTGCTGCTAAATGATAGATTGCCTCAGATGCCTCAAAGTAAATTCGCACAGCTAGTGTGTCAAATCCCGGCGGACGTAACATCAATGTTGCTGGAAGCTCCTTTATTGAACTTACAAACACCAATGCACCACCCGCTAATACCCCTGGCAACATATTCGGCAGTATTACCTTAAACATTACCTTCCAAGGTGGATAACCAAGACTTCGTGCTGCTTCATCAATTCTTGGTGATATCAGACTTAATGAAGCTTCACCAGACTGCATTGCTTGCGGTAAAAATCTAACTACAAAGGCAAGCGCCACTACATAAAATGTTCCATAAAGCATCGGTATATGATTATTAAAAATAAATATAAATCCTAAGGCAACGATTACTCCTGGAAGGGCATAGCCAGCATAGCATAATCTATCTATTATACTTGTGATTAAAGATGGATAGCGCGTTTTTAAATAGATAATTGGCATAGCTAATATCATACATAATAATGCTGCTAAACCAGATACCTGTAAACTATTGAGAACAAAACCGAAGAAACGACTATCAAGAGCGCCCATACGCAACCCTATATTTGACCAATATACCAGAACACTAATTGGTAACAATACGGAAGCAAAAAATACCAAACTAGTATAAATAAGTGCAACTGGCTTCCACTTGCCAAGCTTTAAGGTTGCTGGTTTTCGATAGGTATTTGACGTTTGGTAGTATTTATTCTTCCTACGAGTACGAGATTCAATCCATAGAATAATAACTGTTAACGCTATTAAAACTAAGCTCAATACAGATGCTGATGCAGTATCAAAGCTAGCTCTTTGGAAATAAATAGCTGCCGTAAACGTCACATAACGCAGCATAGCAATAGCACCAAAATCAGATAGCACGTAGAGCGACACTAGTATTGCACCAGCACCGATAGCAGGACGAAGGAACGGTAGATTTACCTTCCAAAATATCTGCCATGCGCTCATCCCTAAGGAGCGGGCGGCTTCTTCAAAATTCTGATTCATCTTTCTTAGTGCAGCACTTGCTATTAAATATACATAGGGGTACGTAAACATCGTTAAAACAAAAAAAACTCCCCAGAATGAAAAAATGTTTATCGGATAAGGCCCAAAGGTTTCAACTAACCATGGTGTATCGCGCCAAAAATCACGTGCCCAGCCACTTCTACCAAAGACAATAATATATGTTACTGCTCCAACATATGGTGGTATAACAAGTGGTAAAGCTAATAACCATTGCCAGAGCTTTTTCCCAGGGATATCTGTGCGCGTGACAATCCATGCAAGTGAAACGCCAATAATTACTGCACAAATCGTTACTGCAACTGTAAGTGAAATTGTATTCCATAAAAGCATCGGAATTCTTTCATCCAGTAAACGCATCCATCTATCAACGCCTGCAAATAAAGAACGCCACACAACATAAATGATTGGTATTGACATGATTACTGCTATAATTGCACCGAAAGAAAGGAGCACTCCACCTGGAGGATTCCCCCTCCATATTTTCAACCATTTCCTTCTAAAGAAATAGAGAATGGTTGGGGAACTTTTTTCCCCAACCTCGGCACTTGTACTATTCGATTGTGTTTGATTTTCATTATCGTTATTCATTATGCCATCTCCCAAAGCTGTATGAGAATATATTTTAAATCATTTTTATCTTAATAATAATTCTCTTTTTCACTACTTTAGATTATAACTATCTTAGGTCTAAGTGTAAACCTGAATCTTCAATTAATTTTCTTGTATCTTCAAAGAAGTTACCTAATTCCTTAATTGGCATATCTTGAATTTTTAACTCACTAGAGTCAACGATATACGGTTGTACTTCTGGTGGATATACAGCACCGTAGTGAGAGTTGATTAAAAGCTCTAATGATTCACCAACAAATTGCACTTGGTTCTCTGGAAGTAATAACCACTCTAAGAATGCATTAGCAGCGTTCGGGTTCGGTCCACCTTTAACTAGTCCCACACCTGCAGCGTTTGCAACTACACCCATTTGCCCTTCTGCTTGATCAAGGTAAATGAATCCAACATTGTTGTTAGTAGGCTCTACTAATTGTTGATGGAAGTAATAGTTGTTAACTAAACCAAATGTGTGCTCACCAGCACCTACAGCTCTACGGATATCACCGTGACCTTGGTAAATTCCTTCTGCGTTTGCACTAATAGCCTGAATCCATTCAGCAGTTTTTTCATCGCCCCACTGGTAACGAAGAGCTGATACGTTCCCAATCATACCACCATTACCACCACGAGTAATAGCATAACCACCCTCTAAATCTGCCCACTTAGGGTCAAATAAATCTTCAATGCTCTTAGGCATTTCTTCAGCTGTAATCATGTCTTTGTTATAGATAAAACCACGAGATCTAAGAGAAACAGCAAAGTATGCGTTATCATCGGCACGGAATTCTGCAGGGATTGATTCAATTCCTGCTGGATTTGAACCTTGTAATACATCTTGCATGTGTAAGTAACCTAAAGCTCCTAAGTCGTTAGAAATAAAGATGTCAGCACGAACATTGTTACGCTCTTCCATAAGTTGAAGCTCACTAGCACCATGAAGTGCTACCACTTCAACACCAGTGTCTGCAGTAAATTTATCTAATAAATCTTGCACAAATCTTTCATTACGACTTGAATATACCACTATTTGATCTTCTAATTGTACTTGCTCAACAGCTTCCCCATTGCTAGGCGCTGGATCTGGAGTTGGTGCTGGCGTTTGTGTGTTATTATTGCCGCCACAACCCACTAACAGAAGTGATAAAGCTAGCATTGAAATAAATAATACTTTAACTGCTTTTTTCAATTTTTTTCTCCCCTTAAGATGTATTTTGCCACATTGTTTCTTTTGATAATAATTATCATTATTATGTAGCTATTGCCTAGTATAATGCTAAAAAAACTATAAGTCAATAGGTTTTTGATAATAATTATCATAGTTTTGAAAATAATTATCATCAATACATCTTAGGACTCCCTACCCTACTTAAAGAATGCTTCTATAGCTTCATTAGCAAGCAATAAACCCTTATTTGTTAATCTATATTTACTGTTCGACTTCTCTAAAAGTTGCTTATGAATCAATATCTTTAACTGCTTGCAATACAACTCATCAAAATCTGTATAGAAACGTTTATTAAAATCATCAACTGAAATGCCTTCTACTTTTCTCAAACCAAGCATAATATGATCTTCTATTTGGTTTTGCAGGCTATTTATTTGTACATCTTGTTTAGCCATTAAATAGTTGTGCCAGCTTATTTTTTTCTTAGTATTAGCTCGTTTACTCTTATATAAGTCTATATACTTAGCTATTGGTAATGGGTTATGATATCTAATATTAGCAATATTACTCCAGGCTGAGCTGCCTAAGCCTAAATAGTTATGATTGTTCCAGTAGACTAAATTATGCTCGCTTTGATAGTTGTCTTTACTAAAATTACTAATTTCATAATGTAAATATCCATTATTAGATAAGGTATCTCTACCTAATTGGTACATAGAAATTACCTCATCTTCATCAGGCAAAAGCAAAGTGCCTCTGTCGTACTGTTGATAAAAACTTGTATGTTCTTCTATTTTAAGATTGTACATCGATATATGGGTAGGCTTTAAAGATATAGCTGCTTTTAAAGTATTCATCCAGCTTTCAATAGTTTGATGTGGTAAACCATACATCAAATCTAGGTTTATGTTGTTAAAGCCGTTTGCTTTCAGCAAAGCTATTGTTTCATATACTGTATTGACGTTATGAATTCTGCCAAGTGCTTGTAGCTCTTGCTCTTGAAATGATTGCACCCCTAAGCTTATACGATTTATTTTATTGCTTTTTAAAACTGCTAGCTTGTCTACAGTTATTGTTCCTGGGTTTGCTTCTATGGTGAATTCAATAGCATGCTCTAGGTTTATATATTTATATAGAATCTTAAATAGTCGTTGAAGCTGGTTAGCATTTAATACAGTAGGTGTGCCACCACCGATAAAGATAGTTCTAGCCGATATCTCAGGTGCAACCTTTGTTAATTCTATTAACTCATTTTCTAAAGCTTCGATATACACATCTATTGTAGCCTCTGAATTAGCGTAAGAAGCAAAATCGCAATAGTAGCACTTCTGCACACAGTATGGTATATGAATATATAAAGCGATATCAGATAATTTCATAAAAACTCCTCTTTCTTAACAGAAAAATGAATAGAAAAAACTCCAGGGAAAACCTGAAGTTAGTTCATTATTTTTTATTTGAATCGTCCATTTGCAATACTGCCATAAACGCTTCCTGTGGGACTTCAACGCTTCCTACTTGCTTCATGCGTTTCTTACCCTCTTTTTGCTTCTCGATCAGCTTTCTTTTACGACTGATATCTCCACCATAACATTTAGCCAGTACATTTTTACGCATAGCTCTAATTGTTTCACGTGCGATAATTTTTTGACCAATGGCTGCCTGTATAGGGACCTCGAACATTTGTCTTGGTATGATACCTCTAAGCTTTTCAACAAGCGCTCGACCACGGTAATATGCTTTATCACGGTGGACAATTAGTGAGAATGCGTCAACTTCTTCACCATTCAGTAAGATATCCATTTTCACAAGCTTCGACGGCTTATAGCCAATAAGTTCATAGTCAAAGGACGCATAGCCTTTCGTATGTGATTTCAGTTGATCAAAGAAATCGTAAACTATTTCCGATAATGGAATTTCGTACGTGATATTAACACGGGTTACATCTAAATATTTCATATCTTTATATTCGCCACGTTTGTTTTGACAAATCTCCATAACGGAACCGACATATTCGTTTGGTACCATAATACTAGCCTTAACATATGGCTCTTCAATCCGGTCTAGTTTATCTTGTGGTGGCATTTTTGTTGGATTATCGATTCTCACTAGGGTTTGTTCTGAGTCATTGAGATAGGTGTGGTAGACAACACTTGGAGCCGTTGTAATTAATGTTATGTCAAATTCACGCTCTATACGTTCTTGAATAATCTCCATGTGTAATAAACCTAGAAACCCGCAACGAAAACCAAAACCTAATGCACTTGATGTCTCTGGCTCGTATTTTAACGAAGCATCATTCAGTTCTAACTTCTCTAGGGCTTCCCTTAAGTCCTCATATTCAGTATTATCTACTGGATACATACCACAGAAAACCATCGGGTTAACTTTTCTGTATCCTGGTAACGCTGAAGATGCCGGACGCTTAGCTTCAGTGATAGTGTCACCAACACGGGTATCTTTAACATTTCTTATACTTGCTATTACAAACCCTACTTCACCGACATTAAGCTCATCCACCTTTATTGGATTAGGTGAAAATGTACCCAATTCAAGCACTTCAAATTCCTTCTCTGTTGCCATCATACGAATCCTCATACCCGGCTTTATACATCCATTAACAACCCTTGTATAAACAATAACTCCTCTATAAGGATCAAAATGAGAGTCAAATATTAATGCTTGTAATGGCTCTGAGACACTGCCACTTGGAGCTGGTACCTTTTTTACTACTTGTTCTAAAATATCTTCGATTCCTATTCCCTCTTTAGCAGACGCTAAAACAGCTTCACTGGTGTCTAGACCAATAACGTCCTCAACTTCTTGCTTTACTCTTTCTGGCTCGGCGCTAGGTAAGTCAATTTTATTCACCACTGGAAGAATCTCTAAATCATTTTCAAGCGCTAGGTAAACGTTAGCTAGCGTTTGTGCTTCAATACCTTGCGCTGCATCAATAATAAGCAATGCTCCTTCGCATGCAGCTAGGCTTCTCGAAACCTCGTAGGTAAAATCCACGTGTCCAGGAGTATCAATAAGATGCAACGTATATTCTTGTCCATCTTTTGCTTTGTAATTTAGTCGTACTGCTTGTAATTTAATGGTTATTCCACGTTCTCGCTCTAAATCCATTTTATCTAAAACCTGATCCTGCATCTCACGTGATGTTAAAGCTCCCGTAAACTCAAGAATCCGATCTGCTAACGTAGACTTTCCATGATCTATATGAGCAATAATTGAGAAATTTCTAATACGGCTCTGTTTATCCATATGATCACTCATTTACTAATACCCTCCTAATCGAAAATGCGCTAAAGCTCATTATAACAATTCATTAGGAGGACTGCAATGTTTTTAAAACACTACAATATCTTAAGTATACTATTTCATTATGCTTGTAAGGCTTTAGATAACAAATCAGCAATAAACTCTAATCCGAAAGCTAGTTTATCTATTGTCCATATAATTCCAGACTGCGCTTTTTTCTCTATTTTACTGTCTAAAACAATTGCAAGGTTGTTAATGCCTGCTGGATTATTGCTATCAACTGCATTCGTTGTTAACTGCTCTTGATTACTAATAGCTTCTACGTCCGCAAATTGTTTTTGCTGATTTATATTGCTGTCTATAGTAGTCTCTAAGTACTCAGTTTGTGAGATATACACGACGCTTGGGTTTTCATATATTCCCATCAAATCATACATGCTTTTTTCTACAACATAAAAACCAAGGGATATAAATGATGCCATTAAAAACAAAAGCAAGGAAATTATTAATACCTGTTCAAAATAACTTTTTAAATTTTTAATAGATTGCATGTAAATCCCCTCATTTTTAATCCTTCTATATAGATATAGTTAGAATATATACAGTTAGATTTTTTACTACTCTAGTATTATTATTAGCAAATCTAGTTTTTTTATACATTACTATATTAGCTATTGTATTTCTTCTAAATATAACTCAGCAATAATGTCTGCTAACACCTTGGCTGTTCGCTTTGCTTCTTCTAATGTATTGTCTACGCCACCAATTTCAATCAAAACATTATTCGGAGATAAATCTTGATTATACTGGCCTGCTTTCTTTGCCCAAATACCCCTAGATATACTGGGCACTCTATCTTCTATCATTCCTTCTATTTTTGCTGCAAACTGGTAATTAAATTGCCATGTAGGATTTAGTTGCCCGATTATAAACCAGACTGCTGCATAAGTCTCCCCGTTATGCTCGACTGTAGTTCGTGACCGGGGCGCTGAGTCTCTATGAATATCAAAGATAAATGGTATATTTTCGTTCTCTGCAAGTATAGATTCAACCTCGTCCTTTGAATAAACATATGATTTTGAGTAGGCTCCATGGGGTAGTTCAACCCAATAATCTCTAGAAGAATGAATAGTTGGTATCCCAAGCTTATTAAGTTCCTCAGCTAAATGCTTGCCTACCAGTGTAATATTATTAGATGCATGAAAAGCCTCGTTCGCCCTGTTCACTCCATCTAGCTCTGGAAGATATGCTTCGCGATTATGTGTGTGATAAATTAATATTGGTGGTCTATCATCTATATTAATTGGTTTTTTATCGGAGTCAGGTTCTTTATCTAAAGGCTTTTGATTAAGTTGATTATCTGGTTGCTCCAGCCCGCTTTGGTCTTGATTGCGTCCATCCTGTATGAGGTCATCATTTGAAAAAAGATAGTCGCGTGGAGCTATTTCTACTGGTGGAGCATAAATATCTAGCTGACTTCTATCTCCAATTAATTCTGCGGCCATTATACTAAAACCAGGTATTTCTTGATACAGAATGCTTTGTAGATTTCTCATTTCAATACCCGTAAACAACTTAGCAAAAAATGAATCTAACTCATATCCCGTACCATAAAAAGTTGCTACATGATTTGTAGCTGGTAAGGCTTTTATTTCACTTTGAAGAACATTTTTATAGGTAGCGACACTTACTTTATTAACTAACTGCTCAACACGGGACTTATCATCTGTACTACTTGTCAAGCTTTCCACACTAGATATAGTTAAACTTAATATTATTACTAGAAACATTGCACTTAATACAAACGTAATAAATGTTTTCTTGCGTTGAGAACTTGATAGATTCAGCATTACAGTACGAAATTTACGACGATTAATAGGCATTCGTATCCTCCCATAGGGTTGTCCTATTACATACTGTATGAATACGAATGCCTAGATATGACAAAATGACAAAAATTATTTTTAATTTTAGTGTGTATACATAGCTGCATCTTCAATCCCAATCTTCGGATGTAACGCAGCATTTAACCCGCCTGCTATAATATGGGCCATTTCTTCTATATATGTATCAATTTCTTTTGGTGTAACCATAAACTGATGACCTTCTGCTTTTAATACTTGTTGAATAAGCTGTTTTTTCTGATCTTCTGTTAAAGATTCATATTCAGTGTTAATTGTTTGATTCAAATTTTGATTATTCATGCTAGTTTGATTAGCTGCTGCTGTATTATGTTGTTGATTATTATTTTCTTGGACCTGCTCCATGGCTTGCTGACGTATCATATTCTTTGTTGCCATGTTTGTTATTCCAGTCGGCATGGGCATCGCACCCTTTTCTGTTATGTGGGCAGCCACGAATTCCATTGCATCATGAACTATCGTCACTGCATCTACTACCGTAGGAACCCCCACGGCTATTACTGGTATCCCTAAAGTCTCTTGGTTTAAAACTTTTCGGTTGTTACCGACACCAGCCCCTGGGTTAATGCCCGAATCGGCAATTTGTATAGTTGTATTGATTCTTTCAATGCTTCTTGAAGCTAGGGCATCAACAACTACAACAACATCTGGTTTTATTTGTTGGATTACTCCTAAAATTATATCTCCTGTTTCGATTCCAGTCTGACCCATGACTCCTGGTGAAATCGCGCTGATTGGACGAAATCCTTGCTCTACTTTATCAGGCATGACTTGAAAGAAATGCCTAGATATTAGTAAATTATCAGTTACCGCAGGACCAATAGCGTCTGGTGTTGCATTAGCATTTCCTAAACCAACCACTAAGACGCTAGCATTATCATTAAGACCTTCGATATATTTAGAGAATTCTTTAGCAAAAATTTTTGATACAGCTTTTCTTAGTGGTGTATCTTTCGTACGTAGGCCTGGTGCATAAATAGTTACATAGTTCCCTGGGGCTTTATTTATAGCCTGTGCCCCCTGTATATCCCTTACAAATACTCGTTCCACTTTTACTTTGTCGATTTCTTCTACTTCCTTGTCCACACCTGGGATTTGCTGGTTTTGACTAATATGCTCATGTGCTTCAACAGCTAAGTCAGTTGAGAAAAATGGTACATTAACTGTGTTAATATCGTGGTAACCTTTATGTGGCATACTTATTCCTCACCTTCTAATGAAATTGATTTCTTTCTTTTATTCTGTTATTCTTTTAATCTAAACTAATTTTATGCATTATTCACATACACAGAGATACGGATAAAATTTTCTTGTCATTTTTATTATTACATGATAAAATACTTTGTGTTATGTTTGTAAGTGTGACAGTACATACTGTCTAGGGAGGTGAAGTTAGATGGCAAATATTAAATCGGCAAAGAAACGTATTAGCGTTACAGCTAGAAAACATGAACGTAATGTAGTTATTAAATCAAAGCTTAAAACTGCCATTAAGAAGTTCGAAACAGCAGTAAATGATACTAATCTTGAATTAGCTCAACAGGAGTTATTACAAGCTACAAAAACCCTTGATAAGGCTGTATCAAAGGGAATTATTCATAAAAATTTAGCAGCTCGTAAAAAATCGCGCTTAGCTAATCGTTTAAATAAACTAGCTCAAGCATAAGAAAACGACCTTACATAGGTCGTTTTTATTTTTCTTATCAGTTAGGTTAGTTTGCTTTAATTAGATAATGTAAGAACAAATTTCTCTAAAGCAAGGACATCAGTTAATTTACCTGTTTTAATTTGTTCATCTGCCTGTGCTAAAGAGATAATAATCTTTCTAATTTGTGTGTAGCTAAAGGCCCGTGCTTGCTCTAGACTAATCTTTACAGCGTATGGATGTTGACCCACTTGGCTGGCGATTTGCTGCGGTGAATAACCCTTATCAGCTAATTCCTTAGCTAGTAACATCGTTCTAAATTTTTTCGTTATGAAAAACAGGATTAATATTGGCGACTCTTTATTTTTTAATAAATCATAAATTATCTGTAAACCCTGTTCAATGTCACGTTTTGCAAGTTTGTCAACAAATGAAAATAAATTTTGTTCCAATGAACGAGGCACAAGTAGAATAACATGCTCGGCTGTAATTTTACCCTGTCCAATATATAAACATAGTTTTTCTATTTCCTTAGATAAGATAGTAATATTTGAACCCGTTGACAGAACTAGCTTGTTTAAAGCTTCTTGTTCAATGCTACAGCCCATTGATTCTAATTTTTTAGTAACCCAATCTTCAAGTAGCTTGCCTTGAAGTTTTTCAAAAGAAATAATTGCTTTGTTTTTTTCCAGTTGTTTGGTTATTTTTTTTCTTTTGTCTAGCTTATCTAAATTCGTTTTTAATATGACAGTAGAGAAATCAGGTGGATTATCTATAAATTTCAAAAGCCCTTCTAAATCATGCGATTGCTTTCCAGAACCAGAACCAAAAAAATCTGCTGAGCCTGCAACGATTACCCTTTTCTCACCAATAAACGGAATAGTTTCTGCCTGTTGAATAACATTTTGAATTGGTGTCTCGTCTAAGTCAAAGACTGAATAATTCAAATCCTCTTTTCCGTCAGGAAGATATTTAGTAATCACCCTAGATACCCACTCGTTCATTAAAACTTCTTCACTACCATGTAATAAATATATATTTGACATATGAATCTCCTACTATAAATTTATCTATTACTAATTTTTTATCTAATTTGTGTCGTCGTCCTATGATAATCTATCTTTATACATTTATCCATAAATACTTCTACCCCTGCATTTTTTGCTGTTTGATATGCTTGTTCGTTTACTACACCAAACTGCATCCAAATTGCTTTAACTCCTTTTTCAATAGCTTCTTCAACAATAGGTAAAACATAGTCACTTCTTCTAAAAATAGTAACTATATCAATAGGTATATCAATTTCTGCCAGGCTACCATAGCATTTTTCTCCTAATATTTCCGTTGCCTTAGGATTAACCGGGATTATAGTAAAGCCCCTATTTTGCAAGTATTTTGCTACCATATAGCTTGGACGATCTTCACTTACAGATAAACCGACAACTGCGACTGTCTTTGCATCTTCAAAAACACGCTTCATGGCTAGTTCTTCATTCATACCTGAAACTACCTCCTTATTCAAGCATCGTATTTACAATTACATCGTTCTGACTGACTTGAAAGTGTATAGCACCTTGTTCATCTGTACGATATATCTCTGCTCCTATGTTATGTAAATTATCTAAAACCTGTTGATTCGGGTGACCAAAGCGGTTATATTTCCCCACACTTATTGCTGCATATTCTGGGCTTACCTGTTGCAAAAACAGTTCTGTACTAGATGTTCGGCTACCATGATGTGCTACTTTAAGAATATCTACTTGCAAATCGTACAGAGTGTCGTAAAGCAACATCTCTGTTTCGGCTTCAATGTCGCCAGTGAACAACACCTTTACGTCATAGTATGTTAATAATTTTACCATGGAAGTCTCATTAGGTGAACTCAATACCGATTTATTTATTTTAGGGTATAGAATCTCAAATACAATATCATCAACAATGATTTTATCACCTTCTGTTACTTGATACAGTTCTACACCAGAACGTTCAGCTAATTGCTTTAGTTCTTGAAATATTGGCCTTGGGTCATCATAGCCATAGATTAAACTGCCAACAGAGTGTTCTACTAAAACAGCAAACAGACCTTGAATATGGTCATAATCAGCATGACTCAAGAAAACGATATCAAGATGGCGCACTCCAATAGCATTTAAATAAGGTAAAACTACATGTTTTCCTATATCGTAATTACTACCTGGGATCCCACCACCGTCAATCAGAATATGCTTACCCTTAGGTGTTTCTATATGTATGGCATCCCCTTGACCTACATCTATTAGCGTAATATGTAATTCACCTGTAGGTAGCTTAGGAAAAAACACATATGCAATAACTACTATTAAGAACAATGAATTTATTACGATAGCTTTTACATGATAACGTTTATAATACAGCAAATATCCCATAAAAACTGTACCTGCAAAATAAATCAATACCCACCAGATTGATATTTCAGGAAAGCTACTTACAAACCTTGTAGCAAATTCAAAGCCGTCGGTTATACTTAGCATCAAGCTTGCACTATGCTTTAATATATACCCTGGAATAACAGTTAGCGCTGGATGAATCCATCCGAACATTAATAACATTATACCAGCCGGTAATATTAGGAAGCTAATGATTGGTAATATAAAAAACTGCGATATAAAAACAGACCAGGCAAACTCCTGAAAATAGTATACTAGTAACGGAAAAGCTAATATCTGTGCTGATATTGTAATAGCAACAAAGTTACGCAACCACGGCCATGAAAGGTGAGCTTTTCTAAGCATATAATCAATAATTGGCATAAACAATACAATACCTGCTGTGATTATAAAGGTAAGTTGAAATCCTGCAGCTAGCAGCAGTTTAGGTTCAAATAATATAATTACAAATGCAGCTAAAATCAGATTTGTGTAGACATCGCCCTTCTTGTTTATCAATAAAGCGATAAGCATAAGCATTGCCATAATAACCGCCCTTACTACAGACGGACTTGCACCTGTTAATATAGCGTACACAGGTAGCAATACTAGTAGAATCACATATGCCCTTTCCCTCGTTATAAATAGTAGACGGTCAGCAAAGAAAATCATGACAACGATGATGATTCCAACATGTAGACCTGATAATGCAAACAAATGGGCAAGGCCTAAATTGCGTATTTGGTCTCTAGTATCAAAATCTATATAACCACGATCTCCTAGCACCAATGCATTTACTATAGCAAATTCCCGATTTTCCATATAGCTATTGATAATGTTTTGATAGTATACCTTAGTATTATATACAAACCCTCGCAGCTTGTATTGAACACCTTCATGGGTGCCTATAACTTCAATTTGATTGTATTCTGTAATTAGCTTACCATCCCATCCTTGTAGCCAAAAATAACGTTGTTCATCAAACCCACCTGGGTTTCTTTTAAGGGAAGGCGCACGGTATTGACCCGTAGCATCTATTACCATACCTGGTATTATGTAAATAATTTCATCATCTTTATGTTCATCGTTCATATGTTCATCGTGATATATTCGAAGCTGTACGTATAAATCATCTTCAGACTTTAGTAGCAACCCTTTGTAGCTAGGTGTGTGCCATACCGAATTGACAACGCCAACAACACTAACTATTTCTCGGTCTTTGATTTGTCTTTCTATCCCTATTGACTCTATCCTAGTAAGTCCATAAATAGTTCCTGTAATTAAACTTACACACATTAGTAATATAAAAGTGTAGCTTAAACTCCAGGTTGAATTATTACTCCTAAAAACTAAGATTATAATTGCTAAAAGAGAAACGATAACGAAAAGTACTATAATTACGATAGAATCCATAATTAACATAGAAGCCTGTTTATTTAATTTTAACAATAAAGAAAGTAGCAAGCCAATTAAGAATGCTATTAATAACCAAAAAAGAGGACGACGCATAACCTACCCCCGTAGAACAGTATAGGGATAAATTCGCTATCGCCCTCTCATTTCCTGTAAATTAATACATAATCAAGACATATTAATCTTATTTTTATCTGTTTTACAGATTTTTATTTACTAAATCAACCAAACCCGCCTTTGGTTGAAAGCCTACAGCACGTTCAACAACTTCTCCATCTTTCATAATAACGATGGTAGGAACACCTTGAATTTTGAATTCAGCAGCAAGCTCTTGGTTTTGGTCAACGTTCACCTTTACAACCTTCGCCTTTCCAGCTAAGTCTGTAGCTAATTCTTCTAATACAGGTGTAAGCATCTTGCAAGGACCGCACCAATCAGCATAAAAATCTACAATCGAAACACCTGAATTAACTTCTGCCTCTAAATTTTCTTTCCCGACTACACTTATAACTGACATGATAGTAACCTCCTAGTGGTTGGTTATATTTTCGACTGGTATAACAATAAAACATTATACCCCTTCACGCATATATCTTATGCAATTCAGCCAATTATTTCAAGAAAAAATGGCATTATACTGCATATTAATATTCTATACCTGATTACTGATTACTGAATACTTGCTACTTACTATTTGCAAAAGCTTGTTCTAGGTCTTCGATTAAATCAGCTGCATCCTCTATTCCAACTGACAGTCTAATCATATCCTCTGTAACACCAGTAGACTCTTGCTGTTCCTTAGTTAGTTGCTGATGTGTAGTTGATGCAGGGTGGATAACTAATGATTTTGCATCTCCTACGTTTGCTAATAGTAAGAATAATTTTAACGAGTCTATAAATTTAGTGGCTGCTTCAGTTCCACCTTTTATCCCGAATGTTAGAATCGCACCCTGTCCCTTAGGTAGGTATTTTTGGGCTTTATCATAGTTAATGTTATCCTTTAGTCCTGGATAATTAACCCAGCTTACACAATCATGCCCTTGAAGGAATTCTGCAATTTTTTGGGCGTTTTCACTATGGCGTTGCATGCGTAAATGTAAAGTCTCTAAGCCTTGTATCATTAGAAATGAATTGAATGGAGATATACAAGAGCCCATATCTCTTAACAATTGAACGCGCGCTTTAATAATATACGCTGCAGGTCCGACATCCCTTGTATAAGATACACCATGATAGCTTGTATCAGGCTCTGTCAGCCCTGGAAATCTTCCATTATCCCAATTGAACTTCCCAGAATCTACAATTACTCCGCCAATTGAGGTTCCGTGTCCACCAATAAATTTTGTGGCTGAATGCACAACAATATCAGCGCCAAAGTCAAATGGCTTAATTAGGTAAGGCGTACCAAATGTATTATCAATTATTAAAGGAACACCAGCATCATGGGCCACCTTAGCAACTGCCTCAATGTCTAATATATCAATTTTAGGATTACCTATAACCTCTGCAAAAACAGCCTTAGTTTTGTCATTGATTGCTTGTTTAAAGTTATTAGGGTCTGCAGGATCTACAAAATTAACTTTAACACCAAGTTTTGGCAATGTTACTGAGAACAAATTATATGTTCCTCCATATAGACTGCTAGCTGCAACTATCTCATCTCCTGAGCTAGCAATGTTTAGAATTGCATATGTAATAGCAGCCTGACCTGACGATGTTGCTAAAGCGCCAATTCCACCTTCTAATTCAGTAATTCTTTTCTCAAACACATCTTGAGTCGGGTTCATAATACGTGTGTATATATTCCCCATTTCCTTTAATGCAAATAAGTTAGCTGCATGCTCTGTATCACGAAAAACATATGAAGATGTTTGGTATATAGGTACCGCACAAGCCCCTGTAGTCTGGTCAGCATCATATCCGCCTCGCACTGCCACTGTATCAAAACGTAATTTTTTGTCAGTCATACTATTCCTCCTAAAAATGATGATATAAAATTTTATATAATATACCACAATTCACATTATATTACTATGTTTAATATGTTATTTTCTATCTGTTTATGTTTTCTTACTAGCTTATTGAATCGTAATGCTATCCTTAATGTTTTCAAATGTTACCTGTCCAATTCCACTGACATTAATAATTGACTCTATAGATTGAAATGCTCCGTGTTGCTCACGATACCTTATAATTGCCTCTGCCCTGCTAGGACCAATCCCTGGTAGGACTTGTAATTGTTCTTGTGTGGCCGTATTTATGTTCACCATACTATTTACATTATTGGAATCACTTGCACTAGCTATACTCGCTAAAGTGTTCCATGCTTGCTGCTCCTCTACAGAGGTGTAGACAATTACCTCTTGTCCATCAGTAAGTTTAGCTGCTAAATTTATTAAATCTAAATTGCCGTCAGCCAGCGGACCTCCTGCAGCGTTAACTGCATCAACAACCCTATTCGAGGTATCTAACTTATAAACTCCAGGGTTTTTAACCGCCCCTTTAACATGTACGTATATTTCATCATAAATCGGGGCGCTAACAATGTCCCGATCCCCGTTTTCTACTTGCGCACCGTCATTAATATCTTTTTGCTCGGATATTTCTATAATAATTCCAGTTTGTTGGATATGTGCTTTATAAAAATAAAAGCTACTAGCAATTAATATTGCACTAAACAAGATTATTATAAGAATTTTTTGTCGGTCTGAGATCGTTGTCATTGGTAGCGCCCCCTTAAATAATATTTAGGTCACATTTAACTAACAACTATGTTTATTAATTTTCCTGGTACAACTATAACTTTACGTACCTGCTTACCTTCTATTAATTCCTTAATTTTTTCATCAGCAAAAGCAAGCTGCTCTATTTCCTCCTTTGTGCTACTAGTCGCTACTACAAGCTTTGTTTTCACTTTACCATTTATCTGAGCTACAATTTCTACCTCATCTAAAACGAGTGCAGTCTCATCGTACTCAGGCCAAACAACAAGGTGAACGCTTTCCTTCTGACCAATCATTTCCCACAGCTCTTCAGTGATATGCGGCGCAAATGGCGCGAGCATTACTACTAAGTTTCTAATAGCTTCTTTAAATACAGCTTTGTTAGCCGATTCAGGATATTGATTAATCTTATTTACCAATTCCATTATTGAAGATATTGCCGTATTAAAATTATAGCGAACTCCCGTATCTTCTGTTACCTTCTTTATCGTCGCATGGATAGTACGATGCAATTCCTTGCTGTCTTTACAATCCAAATTGTACTCTAAGTCCTCGTTAAATAATTCCTTGTTCTCAGTGACAATTCTCCAAACACGATTTAAAAATCTATGGCAGCCTTCCACACCTTGGTCGTTCCAATCTAAATCTCTGTCTGGCGGAGCAGCAAATAATATAAATAGCCTTCCAGTGTCAGCACCGTATTTGCTAATTATCTCGTCAGGGCTTACGACATTCCCCTTAGACTTTGACATTTTTGCCCCTTCTTTAATTACCATACCTTGAGTTAATAAACTGTTGAAGGGCTCCTTAAAATTAACTAACCCTGAATCATATAATACCTTTGTGAAAAACCTAGAGTATAGTAAATGTAAGACAGCGTGCTCAATTCCACCAATATATTCATTAACTGGTAGCCAGTTATTTGCTTTATCAGATGCAAACGGTAATTCCTTATTTTTTGGATCAGTATAGCGTAAATAATACCAAGACGAACAGATGAACGTATCCATCGTATCAGTTTCACGTTTTGCGGCTTTCCCGCAGGTCGGACATGTTGTATTTAGATAACTATCTGATGTTGCTAATGGAGATTTGCTTCCCTGCGATAAATTTACATCATCAGGTAACAAAACAGGTAACTTCTCATTAGGAACTGGTACAATACCACATTCATCACAATACACAATTGGTATTGGTGCCCCCCAATATCTTTGACGCGATACAAGCCAGTCACGTAATCGGTAAGATATTGTCGCCTTGCCTAGATTTTGTTTCTCTAAATAGCTAGCTATTTCCCTAATCGCTTGTGTGTTTTTTTGCCCGTTGAAGTCACCACTATTGATTAATGTTCCTTCACCAACATAAGCATCCACTAATTGCTGTTGTTCATCATAATTAGCTTCCTCTGGGTTATATGGAGCTATTACTTGTACAATTGGCAGATTATATTTTTTTGCAAACAGAAAATCGCGCTCGTCATGTCCCGGAACACCCATAACAGCCCCTGTACCGTATTCCATTAATACATAGTTTGCTACCCATATCGGTACCTGTTCCTTAGTTATTGGGTGTACAGCGTATTGACCTGTAAATATCCCAATTTTTTCTGAATCTACTGAAGTACGTTCAATCTCTGATTTTTTGCGAATCGATTCAACAAATTCGAAAATTTCCTGTTCCTTATCAGTTCCAGCTACTAATTGTTGCACATATGGATGTTCAGGTGCTAAGACCATATATGTTACACCGAATAATGTATCTGGACGGGTAGTAAAAACAGAAACCTGTTCGTTAATTGTTGGTAAGCCGAAAACGATTTCAGCACCTTCACTCTTACCTATCCAGTTACGCTGCATTGTTTTAACTTTTTCAGGCCAGCCATCAAGGGTATCTAAATCTTGTAATAGCTTTTCTGCATAATCAGTAATTTTGAAAAACCATTGTTCTAATTCCTTCTTAACAACCTCTGTTCCACATCTCCAGCAGCCACCGTTTTCTACCTGCTCATTGGCAAGTACAGTTACACAGTCAGGACACCAATTAACAGCAGCTTTCTTACGATAAGCTAAACCCTGATCATAAAAATGCAGAAACAGCCATTGTGTAAATTTATAGTAATCAGGAGCACAGGTTGTAACCTCGCGGCTCCAATCATAGCTTACGCCTAATTTCTTCTGTTGACTTCTCATATAATCAATATTATCAAAGGTCCATTTAGCAGGATGTAAATTATTCTTGATAGCAGCATTTTCGGCAGGCATACCAAATGCATCCCAACCCATAGGGTGTAGTACATTATAGCCTTTCATGCGCTTAAATCTTGCAATTACATCTCCGATTGAATATACACGCATATGTCCCATATGTAGCTTTCCTGATGGATATGGAAATTGCTCTAAACAATAGAAATTTGGCTTGTCCGTTATATCCTCAGTTTTAAACATATCTTTATCTTCCCATTGCTTTTGCCACTTAGTTTCTACTTCTGCTGGGTTGTATTGCATTTTATTAGTTACCTCCTAATATAAGTAAATATTTGTTCTCAAACTACAATATTGTAAAAAAATCAAAAACCTCTCACCCCAAGCTATATAGCTAGGGACGAGAGGTTATCACACGTGGTACCACCCTAATTAGCAACCTTAAAACATGTATGCTCACTCAAAGCTTTAACGCAGCTTAGACGATCGATACTACCATTTCATAGGCAAATGCTACCCTGAAATGCTCATAAAGATAACTTAAGGGTGAGTTCATTATATTTCGCCACTAACTTCCACCAACCGTTAGCTCTCTATTGGTCAAACATATAACTAATAGTCCCTGTCACTGTTTTTATTTCGATTAAAATCAGTGTTAGTATATGAAATTTCTATATGCTTTGTCAAGGGCTTACCTTTTTAACAACCCAAAAATATCTGTCTGTAGCCTCTTCTATATTTTTCTCTAAATTAAAATCTGCAAACTCCATTGATATTTCAAAGCCGTTTTTATTCAATAAGCCTCTTACATCCTCGATAGTATATCCTTTTTGGATATGATATTCATCATGACGAAGGTATTTATTCTTTTGTTCTTTGGTCATTAACGTTACATCATAATGCAATTCAGATAATTGTTTATCAAAATGATTATGCCAAATACAAATTACATCATCAGCTACCTCAAAATTTTTCAAATCGTGTAATTGATGTTCCATCTTCGCAAGTGCTAATAGGTCAAAAATAAATAAACCACCTGGTTTTAGATTGTTATATATCTTGTTGAAGGTCACATCTAAATCGGCTATTGATGGTAAATAGTTCATACTATCGCAAAAAGAGTAGCAAATATCCATTGGTTCTGGTAGCTGTAGCTGAGTCATGTCTTCAAGCAGATAATTAACTCTTCTGCGTATTGGCAAGCTAAGCTGCAATCGCTTTTCTTCAGCAATAGTTAGCATCTCGTCAGAAATATCTATGCCCCATATTTGATGCCCATTAGCCGCAAGCTTCATACAAAGTGTTCCAGTTCCACAGCCTATATCTGCAATTCTTAACGGCTTTTCTTCTATTGCCTTATCAAGCACCTTCAACCACTGCTCATATGGTGCATCCTTCATTAGAAAGTCATAAAAATTAGCAAATTCTCGATATATACCCATAAAACACTACCTATTTTTCTTCTAACAGGCTATCTAATGGTATTTGTCGTGCATCTGCCCAGATACGCTCTAAATTGTAAAATTCACGTTCTTCTTGGCGGAATACATGGACAATTATATCGCCATAATCAAGCAGCACCCATTTGCCCTCTTGTGTGCCCTCAATACCCTTTGCCATAATATTATGTTTTTGCTTCAGGGTGTCTTCAACATGGTCTGCTAATGACTTCACCTGTGTAACTGACCTACCAGTACAGACAATAAAGTAGTCCGCAATCACAGATAGGCCTTCTATATTTAGTACCACCATATCTTCGGCTTTTTTTTCATCTAATAATTTTGTTATCACTTCAACGGTTTGTAAGTTTTGTTCTTTAGCTTGTATTGTCATATTTTATGTTGCACTCCTTTTAGTTAAAAAATAATTTCGTGCGTCAACAGTAATTTCTGCGATTAAAAAGTGTTTTTTTAATAATTTTTCGATATTTAAGTTTAAAGCTAGGTACATAGCTTCATCCAGGTTTTTCCAGGTCATATTACGTACCTCTTCAACACCCGGGAACGAACGACTTGGCTCTATGTAGTCAGCTAAGAAAATAATTTTTTCGATATCAGACATCATTTTCCTACCAGTGGTATGGTAACAAACTGCGTCAAATATTTCCTTACCAAAGGGATAAGATTGTACTAAGTAGGCACCCACTGGAGCATGCCAGATTGCTGGTGCCATGGCTAAAATATCTTTTCTACCGTGGTCTGTGAGAATATTGCGCATTTTTTCCTTTGGAAGTTCTTTGGCGTAGTCATGGAACAATGCAGCCAGCATTACTTTTTCAATTGACTGGTTATAGTGTTTTGCTAAGTCTTTAGCAACAACAATTACACGTTTAGTGTGTTCAAATCGTTGGAAAGATAATGCTTTGGAAACCTCAGATAATAACTGTTCCCATTTTTCGTCTGTAATCCATTCTTTACATATGTCCATATAAACGATTCTCCTTAATATATTGCCACGCCTCAGAAGTAACTATATAATTGACCGATTCTCCATTAGCAATCCGATTGCGTATTGTCGTTGACGATAAACTTATTATAGGTGTATCAACGTATACAATCGAGTCCTTATATTTTACACACTTTGCATCTTTAAGGCTTATTTCACCACCACGATTAAAGCCTACGATTTGACTATTATTGATAATATTATCTACGTACTTCCAGTTCTCTAAGTCATATATTGTGTCTGCACCTAATAATAAAAATAATTTAGCATCTGGATTTTGCTGCTTAATCCTTTCAATCGTGTACCATGTATAAGATACAGGTTCTTGTGATACTAATTCTATATCAGAGACCTCAAAATACGGGTTGCTTTTAATACTTAAAGCAAGCATGTTTAGACGGTGCCTAGGGTCAGTGATGCTCTTTCCCTGTTTGTGGGGTGGAGTTTTAGCAGGCACAAACAATATTTTATCAAGTTTTAACGCGTTACGAATCCAATCAGCGCATATTAAGTGGCCAATATGTACGGGATCAAACGTCCCACCATATATTCCTATCCTCACAAATTAAACCGTCCTTTTATTGATAATAATTTTATTATGGCAATTCAATTTTTTTCTTCTCAGCAGATTCCTTATACAAAATAATCGTACTACCAATGATTTGCACAATCTCTGAATCAGTATGCTTTGCAACATATTCTGCTACCTGCTGTTTTTCTTCTAAGCAATTTTTCAACACACTAATTTTTATCAATTCGCGAGCCTCTAATGCCTCTGAGATACTCTTATAAAGATTACTATTAGCTCCACCCTTTCCAACTTGAAAAATTGGTTCAAGTGGGTTTGCTAATGAGCGTAAGTGACGTTTTTGTTTTCCAGTAAGCATATCTAAATCCTCCATCTTAAAACATATAATTTTTTATTGATTTTACCTGATTTATTGACTTGACTTGTTTTGTAAATGACTGTGTACTAATTGGTACATTTCTTTAGTTGGCGGCTCTTGGCCTGTCCATTTCTCAAATGCTAACGCACCTTGGTGTATAAACATACCTAATCCTCTATGAATTCTACACCCTACTTTTTGCGCTTCTAATAAGAGCTTTGTGTTTAATGGGTTATATACAATATCGCTTATAATTTGTTCACTATGTAGAAGACTAGCTGCAATTGGAGTGTGCTCAGTGTTTGGGTGCATTCCAATTGGGGTCGTATTTACAACTATGTCAAAGTCTTTTAAATCATTTTCTTCATTGAGTTGACTTGTTTTTATATTACCAATATTTATTAAATCATTGGCTATTTTCTGTGCTTTGGCTGCATTTCTTCCTAAGATAGTGATATCTGTAGATCCATTTACAATTAAAGCGTATACAATACCCCGTGCAGCCCCTCCTGAACCTATTATAGCCACCCGTTTGTCAGCGACTCGTATTTGTAGTTCTTGCTCTAATGATTTGACATAGCCTAATCCATCGGTATTATATCCTTTAAGAATACCATTTTCATTCACAATAGTATTCACAGCACCGATAAGCTTAGCTGATTCATCTAAAGCATCTAAGTAAGGGATTACAGATTCTTTATACGGAATAGTCACATTAACGCCTGTCATATCTAATGCCCTTATAGCCAATACAGCATTTTGTAGCTGCTCTGGCTTGATATCAAAGCTTTGATAATGGAATGACAAGCCCAATTTATTGAATGCAAAATTGTGCATCAAAGGTGACAGACTATGACCTACTGGATGCCCATATAAACCAACTAATCTCATGCTATTATCTCCATTCACATCTAATACTTATATAAGTGCTGTCCTCGTTCTAACCTCTGCAGCTTCTGGTACATATAATCTTAATTTTGACTTATAGCCCTTAAGTGTAATCCAACCTAAGCCTGCAATCACAACATCTATTTCCTGATAAACAGGGATATCTAGTTCAATAATTTTATTGAGTGAAAAATCCTGCGCACAATCAGCACATGGCGGTGTTAGTAAATCTTTGTTATGTGTTTGATATAAATCGTCAGCATTATCAAGTTTTGTTCTATGAACATTAAGCTCATTAGACACATAACACACAAATGGTTGTTTATCTCCTTCAAGGTAATCAAACCTAGCTAAACCTCCAAGAAATAGCGTTTGCTTACTGTTTAATTGATATATTCTTGGATTTATGCGTTTGGCTGGTATCACAGCTTGTAAGCATTTGGGGCATATTTGCTCCGTCAACCGCTCATGCTTTATAATTCCAGGAGTATCATAAATCGCATACTCACTAGACAACGGAATTTTCAGTGTCTCTACAGTAGTACCAGAGTATACAGAAGTAGTGATCTCTGGTATGTCAAACATTTTCACTTGCTCGGCCTGTCCTATTAATATGGGGACTAGACGATTTAGCAATGTTGATTTCCCTACATTTGTTGCTCCAATAACATAGATATTCTTATTAACATAATGCTTCAATACAGCATTAGCAAGATTGTCTAAATCCCAACGCTTTAATGCACTTACTAGAAACACCTTTTCTACTTGCAAGCCTTTTTGTACTAATTCATCACTTACCCATAATCTGATTCTTTCTGCATTGATATCTCTTGGTAATACGTCAGCTTTGTTGATTACTACATATATTGGAAATTCCGCAAGGTATTCAGGTACTTGACTAAGCCATGAGCCCTCAAAGTCAAAAATATCAATTACATATAAGATTGCCGCTGAACTATCTTTAGAAACTTGTCTTAAAATATTAATAAACTTTGTTTCATCTAATGTTACCTGTAATATTTCGTTATAATGCTTTATTCGATGGCAGCGCTTACAAATAAGCTTTTTTTGTTCATTATTTTTTAATTTCTTTTCAGGAACATACCCTGGTAAATTTTCAGTTTGGGATTGTAATGTAGCTCCACAGCCATAGCATTTAATATTTGCCTCCGTTAGCGAGTCCATGATATTAACCCCTTCTTAAATAAATGGCGAACTATTCTCTTTTCAATCCGTCGATTAAATTTCGTCATTAAAAATTCCTTCTCACCTATTGGGTCGACCAGTATTGTATACATACCCATACGGTTACCACCTAAAACATCAGTCAAAACCTGGTCACCAATAACAGCAGTTTTGTTTGCTGGCAATTGCAGCATCTTCAAACCCGTAACAAAACCTTTTTTCAAAGGCTTTCTAGCTTTATGAATAAATGACACATTCATTGGGTCAGCAAATTCTTTAACTCGTATTTCGTTATTATTTGATATTATAACTACCTTAATGCCTTCATCATTTAGCTCTTTGAACCACTGTATAACCTCTTGCGTCGTAGCTGGCTCATCCCATCTAACTAATGTATTGTCAAGATCCGTAAGCACGCCTTCAATGCCACGTTTTTTTAAATCCTTTGGTTTTATCTGATGAATATTCGTTACATATAAATCTGGTATAAATTTTTTCAATAAAGACAATCTGCTCACCCCAAAGTTTTCAATAAAAATATCTTAATCCTTATTTTCTCCTAAATATTTAGCAATTAACAAAAACGTAACTACAATAAATAGCACATCAAGAATTGGTTGCAGCCCAGTCCCAAACGGCCACTCCCTAGTAATTAGATGTACGACTGCAAATATAACAAATAAAATATTTGATAGCATAGTTCCTCCAATTTATAGAAGAAACACACCAGCATGCAATAATACTATGCTAGGTGTGCATAATAACAAAAAATTAATAATCACGCAATGGTAATGGCAAATCAATTTGTTCTTTCAACACCTTAAATCCTTCCTCTTTTGTCTTAACGACTGGGAAAACGAGGTGAAATTTAGATATTTTGAACAAATCATAGATAAAATCATTCGTAACTATAAGCGCCATTTTACGATCAATACTTGCAATTTGTTTAGCAAAATTAATAAGTAAACCAAAACCAGTACTATCTATGTATTCTACATCTGCCATATCGATGATATATCCGTCAGCAGAGTTATCGAATAAATTCTTTAGCCGTACTTTTGCTTCTTGTGTCGTTCCATAAGTCAGCTTACCTTTAATGGATACAATTTGCATGCCATGTTCTTTTGTTTGTGATAAATCTGGTGGTGTTAGTGAGCTTTCTTTTTCTTGCATCAACTTGCTTTCACCTCTCAACGACTTATTTATATGGATATCTTTACTTATTCATCATTATCTTAGTAAAACTACGTAATGTCAATGAATTTTGCGGTATTGGAGGCTATGGATATTGAATAATCTAACTAAAGATTTCATATTATTACGTTCACATTTAGACGATAGACAATATCTTCAAGCAACCATTCAATTTCATGCAGCACCTGTTACTGCAATGGCTAAACCTTCAGTGTTACTAAGTTTTACTGACAAAAACAGGAGCTCATTAAGATTATGGAATGAATTTGCGTCAGAAACAAATGTTTTAATTAACGATAATCAGCTTACCTATATTGAATTGAAAAAAAGTGCTTCATCCTCATTAGTACTTTTTTATAACCGCCAAATATTAGAACAAGCGATTTTCACTTCAAATGTTATGCAATTTTTACAATCATACGGTTATAAGACCCAGACATCGCTTGATAACATAATATATATATTAAAACAACGCTTCAAAAATGCATGCCCCCATGAAGTTGGGGTATTCCTTGGGATACCTATGAACGACGTAATTGGTTTTATCAATAATAAAGGCCGGAATTATTTGTATTGCGGATATTGGAAGGTATACTCATGTGTCTATACAGCTAAAAAGACTTTTTCCACTTATAATCAAGCTAAGGAAAAAGTCTTGGAGGAGCTAAGTTTGCGGTTGTAAAAAATATTCATTATTTCATCTTGAACATCACCTAGCCGTTTTAAGGTTTCTTTGATTTTGCGATCATGTTTCATTTGCATGTCATAAGCTTGCAACAGATGTAGTAAATTACAGTTGCCAGTTCGTTCTCCGACACCACCAATTGTACAATCTACATACTTTACACCAGCACGCACACTTGCTAACGAGTTAGCTACTGCCATGCCAAAATCATTATGGGTGTGAATTGCAAGCGGAATATCTATTTGATGATTTAAATAAAAGATGTCCTCATAGGCTTTTTTAGTAGTTAATACTCCAACGGTATCAGCATATCTAACCCTAGATGCACCTAATTGTTTAGCTATTATGCATAATTCTAATAAGAAACCTAAATCAGCCCTAGACGCATCCTCTAAGCCAACATGGATTTCAAAACCTTTTTTCCTAGCATAATCTATGCATTTTTTCATCTGTTCTTTAACCCAAGTTCGGTTTTTCTTTAGCTTCTCTTGAATATGCAAATCAGATGCAGGAACTGATATATGTATAATATCAACTCCGCACTCTACAGATGCTTGTATGTCGTTTATGTTCATACGGTTCCATGTAGCTATTTTGCTTTTTAGTCCAAGATTAACTATGTTTTTTATGCTCTCTACTTCAATACCGCCAATCGCTGGTGTTCCAGCCTCTATCTGTCTTACACCAATATAGTCTAACAGGGTAGCAATTTTGCTTTTTTCCTCTACGTTTAACGCAATCCCTGCCTGTTGTTCTCCATCCCGTAATGTAGTATCAACAATATACACGTTTATCACTCCCTTTCTTAGCAAGTATTACTTTCAATCTGCTTAATCATTGATAATAGTTCTTCATCACAAATTGAACGCTTTAAGTTGATGCTATTATTTCTAATTGTTTCTAGTAAGATTGGTATTTGTGTACAAGTAAGCGGGATTTTCCATTTTTTTATTTGAGTTTGCAATGACTTACAGCCTGAATGCTTACCTAATAAAAGTTTTCGGTTTTGACCTACAAATTCTGGTGCATATGGTTCGTAGGTAGCATGATTTTTGGCAATCCCATCTGCGTGCACTCCCGACTCATATTTAAATATACCATCACCTATAATAGGCTTATTGTGTGCTATTTTATTCCCAGTTGCTTGTTCGTACGCTTTTGCCGTTGTTTGTATAAAAGATAGCTCTTTAATTCCTGTATACTCTTGATTACTTAAGATTGTCAGTGACATAACTATCTCTTCTAATGGAGTGTACTGCGAACTCATCCCTCCATTTATATGGGTAGTTATGGAATCAACTCCTTGCTCAACTGCATTAAAGCTAATAGCAGTCGCTGTATATGCATCATTTCTAGCACACACATTAATTTTTACCTGCAATTCTTTTTTAATAAGCATAATATAGTTCTCATACAATGGTAGTACTGTTCGCTGTAAGCCAGATAACCTAAGCACACTTACTCCATACCTTCGAACAACTTGCTTTAGTTGCTGCCAATTATCTTGCTTAAATAATTCAAAGAAATCAGCAACGGACACCTCTACCATAATATTTTTTAATTTGCTAAGTAATATTGGATCAAACGATAAAATGTCTTTAACTGGAATAATTAAAATTTCGACTTTCTCGGAAAGGGTCTTGGTCAATACACTTACTTGCTCATGTCTATCGTATTTTGAATCGTCGCATAAACGGTATGCTAAGGAAACTGGTTTAAGTATACTTAAAATGTCCTTTGACTGTGATTCGTTGCATATATTTATGAGGTATTGCAATGTGTCCTTATTAACTTCAAAAGTTTTAACCCCTGCCCCTATGAGCCCTTCTAAAATATCTTTAATTGCGTAAAAATCTGCTCTTTCATTACAAATAGTGATTAGTGTTTTATCGATAATTGTTAACATGTTTTCACCCCATCCACTCCAATCTTAAATTATTGCAGCGAAATGCTATTTGCATATTTTTTTAGTAATAAGTACCCTTAACTCTTTCTCATTAATTCTTTCTATCTTACTCGATAAGGCACGACTCACAATTTCTGCTTCTAACCAAGGAGGTATATGACTACAGTAAACCTCTAGTTTATAATATAACCCCTTTTTCAAAATAGGTAATAGCACTTGCTTAGATGTAATACCTAAGTTATTTCCCTGTATTTTTGTTAGAGACACTTGATAATGACCATTACCAAAATCTTTTGGCCCAATCGCCTCAAGCTGTTGCTTTTTTCGTAGCTCGGTTATTTCAAGCTCGCTTTGCTCTAATAGCTCTTGCTTATAAACATGCTCTAAATAGTCTGTAGGCGTTCCTTCAAACTCCCATATATTTATACCAGCCTTCTCAAATTCAAAATAAGGTACCCCCGAAACAGACTGCCCAATAAATGTTTTACAATCACCTAAGCTATTTATAATGGCACCCATTATATCCCGTAATTGTGCCATGTTTTTAATTCCATCCATAGTAAAAGGTTTAGTTGTCTCTAATTCCCATTGACCTTGGTATTTTTTATATACTACGATATTTCCACTGTTATTTAGAGGAGTGATATTACCCTCTTCATCAATAAAGGATGCAATTCGTTTAGCCATTATTTCCACTCCATTCTGTCAAAACCATTTATAAAATTACTTATAAATTTGCAGACGTTCTATAGGTTTATCTTCTTCAATATGCTGTTCAATGATTTCCTCTACGTCGCCTTCACTAACACTGCCGTACCATATGTTATCAGGATATACAATTACGACTGGCCCTTTTTCACATATTGCTAGACAGCCTGTGTTTGTTACCATCACATCACCACTCAAATCACGCTCCATTAATTCCTCCATAAACATTTCTACTAGATTTACTGCATCGTTACTATGACAGTATCCCTTTTGTTGTCCGTTGATTCTAGAGCTGCTACATACAAAAATGTGCTTTACTGGTTTTCCCATAAGGTTTTCCCCCTGACTTGTTTTTCTATTTTCATGTTTATTAAATACTTGATTTATTAAATAACTGATTTATGCAAGGCATTTAGCTACATACTCAAGACTAGTATCTATGGTTTCATAATGCTGGTAGCTACGGATCCCTTGTTCTAATAGCTTTTGCTCAGCAGAGTGGCCAATTCTCAAAGATAATACGGCATCACAATCAGCTAGCATTGCAATTATTTGCTGCCTTTTATCATCCTGACATTGTTCATTTCCATTGCAATACTTACCAACACTGCGTTTTTCCAGCAATTGATGCGCATCAGCCTTGATTTCATATATTAAAAATTCAGTAGCATGACCAAAATGCTGATCGACAATTTTGCCTGATTTGCTCGCTACAGCGACCCTGTATTTTGAATTAAAAGGTGTTGAACTGACTAATTTGTTATCATTGTTCGTCTCGCATTCTCGAAACTCAATAGAGCGGTCTTGACCAAGCAAACCAATTGCATCAGCCCTACATTGCTTACAGTGATGCATCTGATTTATATCTAACTCACAGATAGCACGCATTTCTTTAATATCCTTCATACTTGTTTGCGTATATGCTTCAAACGCACTACCTTTAGCTGGTATTAGGGGCATAATATTCGTCATAAACGCTCCAAGTGACTTAACTTTTTTTACTACTTCAGGTATATGCTTGTCGTTGACATCTCTAATCATCACAATGTTTACTTTTACCATAACACCCTTTTTTGTTAACATTTCTAGACCTTGTAATTGATTGAAGATTAAAATCTCTGCGGCGTGCTTTCCTTCATAAGCAACACCATCATATACAACATGCTTGTAGATTTCAGAACCTATAATAGGGTCTAACGCATTAATTGTTATCGTTACATGATTCACACCTAGTTCAACAATTTCATCAGCATATCTTGGTAGCATCAATCCATTTGTCGATAGGCAAAATATCACATCATCACTATGCTGCTTAATTAAAGCTATTGTCGATTTCGTTTGCTCCCAATTTGCCAAGGCATCTCCTGGCCCTGCAATTCCAACAACCGTTAACTGCTTAATCGCTTCCTTAACTTTGATAAATTTAGCTAGTGCTTGTTCAGGCTTTAATACTTCACTTGTAACACCCGGTCTGCTTTCATTCATGCAATCATATTTGCGGTTGCAATAGTTACAGCTAATATTGCATTTAGGAGCCACTGGAAGGTGCATCCTAGCAAAGGTGTGATGGGCATCCTCTGAATAACAGGGGTGCATTTTCGCTTGTTCCATCGCCTGTTTCGAAAATCCTCCACATGCAGACATACTTGTTTTGCAAGCCATAACTATCAACTCCTTCTATATTTAGATTACTTTATTTAAAGTCATTTTTATTAAATCGTTTTTGCTTTTTTGTAGTATTCTTGATACATGTTTGTTCGATAATGTAAGTACTTATTTTCGAGTAGTGTATTCGTAATTCTGTCTAGAAACACCGTCGTTCCCAAATATCCGATAGAAAGTAAACGTTGCCCACCTACCCGATCATGTATTGGAAACCCATGTCTGACAAGGGGGATTCCTTCCTTTTCTGTCAGATATCTTCCATCAGAATGACCAATTGCTATATTTGCTTTCGCCTCTACAGCGGCTGCCCGAATTACCGAAAAATCAGTCTCCTGTATTATATTTACGGCATCTTGATTTACTAGCTTTCGCTTAAGCCCTGGTTGTAATAATTTAGACAACTTTGTTGTTTTACTACCTGTTGCTATTACATTTGGAGTAATACCATTTTCCAAACATAATGTTGCCACTGAAAAAGCCTGCTCTGGTTCACCATAGACAACAGCTCTACCCTGCGCATTATATTTATGGGAATCTATCATTGCGTCGATTAATCGACCACGTTCTTTTTTGATAGAGTCTGGCATTGTTAAATTAGTAATTTGCTGTATTGTCTCAAATAACAAGTCTGTGTTTTCTATTCCTAGCGGAATTGGTAGATTATATAAAGGAACTCCATAGGTATCATAGAGATATTTTCCTGGAGATAGTGCATCCTCAACTGTTGTAGCAAATTGTATCGTAGCTTTTGCCCCAGCCATTTGTTCAATTTCTTTAATTGTTGTTCCACCTTCAGGAACTTTTTTATATGTCTTTTCATAAGGTCGATCTAAAGTTTCTGAAAAATCAGGAAATATTGTGTACTTAATATCCATAGTGTCTAGTAATCGCTTCAATTCCCTTATATCAGCAGGACTAATATTAGGAATAATTATATTTAGTTTTTCATGGGGCTGAGTTGCTTTGGTAATAGTCTTGAGAATTTGTCTAAGCGTTGTAAAATATCCTTCAAAATGACTGCCACCATAACCTGGTGTACTGCCAGGTATGATAGTACTACTTACGTCTGGATTTTCTTTTAAAAAATCAGCAACTATACGTTCTACGTCCTCGCCAATTGTCTCAGCTAAGCATGTTGTTAAAACTCCTACAATTTTAGGTTCGTATACCATAATTATATTTATTAAGCCTTGCTTAAGATTTTTTTCTCCGCCATAGACTGTGCCTTTCTCATTTAAAGAAGACGAGCCAACATCGATTGGTTCATTGTAATGCTCGGCCATATGTCTTCTCATGTAAGTACTACATCCTTGCGAGCCGTGTAACATGACCATTGCCCCTTCAATTCCTTTATAGGGTAAGATTCCGCCCATCGGCATACACATATTACAAGGATTTTCATTGGTGCTTTTATAATTCAATGTCATTGGAATCCCTCCTAAACATATTTCCATACGGGCGAACAAACCGTAGAATGTACTTCTGTTGCAAAATTTACTGCACCGATGAAGCCACTCAATGGATGTTTACGGTCATGATTATGGTCTATAAATGCTACTCCTAATTTATAAGCCAATGGCCGCTCTTTAACACCACCAACTAACAAATCAGCAGCTTTTTCTGTCATAAACTGTTCAAGCTCAGAAGGATTTGCATCGTCTAATATAACCGTACCTGCTGTAGCTAAATCTGCTATAGTATCGTATTCTTCTTTTCTCCCTGTTTGTGTTCCAACCATGACTACTTCAATTCCAATTTCATTAAATTGTTTAATTAGTGATATTGCTTTAAAGCCTCCACCTACGTAGATAGCTGCCTTTTTTCCTTGCAGTTGCTGTTTATACCAGTGTAATGTTTTTGCAATTTGGCTTTCTTCTCTAGCAATTAACTTTTCTGTCTTTTCTTCTAATTCAATATTTTGAAAGAAATGCGCAATTCTACGTAATGACTCTTTTGTGTCTTCAATTCCTAAAAATGAAATATGCATATAAGGAATTCCATATAGTTCTTCCATTTTCTTTGCAAGATATGTCATTGAACCAGCACACTGAATTATATTTAATTCAGCATCTGTTGCTTTTTTCAGCGCCTCATAGTTAGCATCACCTGTGAATGTTACATTAATATCAATTCCAATTTCTTTTAAGTATCCTTGAATAATCCAGGCTTCTGCGGCTAAGTTAAAATCACCTAAATAATTGATAACCCTTTTGCAGTTTGATTTTCTTTCAATTATTGCCTGACTTGTAGTCTCTTCTGGTTTAATAATTTTTAATATTGCATCACAGGCAGCACGATAGCCTGCGGCTTTATTACCTATAAATCCACTCGATTGCACAGGTATAATTTCAATTCCATATTGCAGAGACTTCTTTTTACAGACTGCATCAAGATCATCTCCAATCACACCTACAATACAAGTTGAATATACAAACATTAACTTCGGATGATATTCATCAACCAGTTCATCGATTGCTTGCTCTAGCTTTTTCTCTCCACCAAAAATAACGTCTTTCTCTTTCATATCTGTTGAAAAGCTGTTTCGGTATAATTCCGACCCACTACTAAGACTGCCTCTTATATCCCAAGTGTAACTGGCGCAACCTATAGGACCATGAACCAAATGTATGGCATCAGTGATTGGATTTAGCACAACACGTGCCCCACAAAAAACACACGCCCTTTGACTCATTGAGCCTGCAACGCTGTCTGTATCACATTTGACCTGTGACTTTTGATGTCCTTTCATGCTGATAGATTCGCTTCTTTCTGCAATAAATGATTTTTTTTTTGATTTTGTGCTATCCAATTTCACCACCACCTTCATAAAAAGTTTAGTCTAGGGGCGAAAAACACCCCTAAACAATTGTAAATATATTTTTACATAACTAATTCGAAGTCTTCTTCAGCAGCATCGCGATCTTGGCGCTCTAACAATGCGTTACTAATCATTTCTAGCAATCTCATTGCCCCTTTGTAGCCAACAATAGGCATATACGAATGTACACTTCGATCTAAAATCGGAAATCCCACACGAAAAAATGGAACATCTTCAGCTCTTGCAATGTACTTACCGTATGTGTTACCTATTAGCAAATCTACTGGTTGGTTTTTAATCCATTGCTGCAATGTAAATAAATCTCCTGCAGCCTTTACGTTTGAGCCTTCAATTCCAGCCGCTGCTAATATTTCCTTAACTTCTTCTTCGAATTTCTTCCCTGGTGTCCCTGTCAATACATGAACAGGTGTCATACCAAGACTTAACAAATATTCCGTTAAAGCGATTACTATATCTGGATCTCCAAATACAGCGACCCTTTTCCCATGGAAATGGAAATGGGTGTCAGTCATTATATCAACCAATTGCCCTCGTTCTTCTTCCAGCGACTTAGGTATCTCTTTACTAAATTTATTACTTAAAGCCATTACATACTCGTCAGTTGCTTTTATCCCAATTGGTGTTTTCAACACAATAGGCTCTATCTTACACTTTCTCTCTAGGTGATACGCTGCATCAGCAGATGCATAACTCCCCAACGCGTAAGTTGCTTTTGAATTTCCTGTATCCTTCAATTGCGAAATTGTTGTTCCACCCTTTGGAAACATTTCGTGCTTCCCTGTCATCGGTGAATCGACTACACCAGATGTATCAGGAAACATTATATATTCGATATCCATAGCTTCTGTGATACGCTTAATTTCGCGCATGTCTCCAGGGTTTACAAAGCCAGGTATAATATTTGCCTGTTGCTTTTTAGTTTCTTCCGTAGCCTCAGATAGATATTGCACCATCCCCTTTGTCATGTTAGAAAAACCTGTTACATGAGAGCCAGCATAACTAGGTGTATTGGCGTGAATGACTAATTTACCCTCTGGAACATCTGCGGATTTGATGATTGTTGGTAAATCGTCACCAATTGTTTCACTTAGACAAGTCGTATGGACAGCCATAACTTCTGGGTTATACACATTAAACACATTTTTAATCGCTGTCTTTAAGTTCGCACCACCACCAAACACTGATGCTCCTTCAGTAAATGAACTTGTTGTAGCCATGATTGGGTCACGGAAATGCCTAGTTAAATGCATCCTGTGATAAGAACAACAACCTTGCGAACCATGACTATGTGGTAGACAACTATGGATTCCTAATGCGGCATACATAGCTCCTATAGGTTGACAGGTTTTAGCAGGGTTAATCATCCCGCCACTTTTTCTATCGGTAATTTCTTTAGGTGTTGCATCTAACATATTACTCGCCTCCTTCTGTGACAGTACCTTCTAATGTGGGAGAACTTTTCCATGGTGGAACGATGTAGTTCCATGTCGGAGATGTAAATCCCATAGTTACATCTTCCGCAAACTTCACTGCCCCTTTAAATCCTGCATAAGGGCCACTATAGTCGTAGGAGTGTAATTGCTTAGATGGGATACCCATTTTCTGTATCACATATTTATCCTTAATTCCTGATGCCAAAATATCTGGCTTAAGCAGCTTGATAAATTCTTCTGTTTCATAATGATTCAAGTCGTCAACTATAAATGTTCCATCATCCATATCTTTGATCATACCGTTATAGTAGCTTAATGGAATTTTGTCTTTAATTTCTTCTAAGCGCTCTTTTGGAATTTTTAATTTATAACGCTTTTCATCCTTTGTTACTTTGATTTCTTCAATATTCTTGTTATCTGCATCCATTTTAATGTTCGGAATAACTTCTCGACCTTCATAGTCGTCTCTGTGGGCAAATTCATAGCCAGCTAAAACAGTGTCAATGCCGATTTCTTTAAACAGCCCTTGGTAATGATGGCCACGGGATCCTCCCACGAAACAAAATGCTGTTTTCCCTTCACAGAGCTTCTTATATTGCTCCATTACTACTTCAACCTGTGCTAGTTCCTTAGCAATGACCTCTTCTGTTTTTTGTATTAGAGCTGGATCGCCGAAATACAAGGCCATGTCGCGTAGCGATTGAGCTGTACTTTGGACACCAATAAAATTGACTTTTAGCCATGGTGTACCGTATTTCTCCTCTAGCATCTCGGCTATATAGTTAATAGAACGGTGGCACTGGACTAGATTTAACTCTGCAGTATGTGCGTCTTTTAATTGCTCATAAGATCCGTCACCTGTCATAACCGATACAACATGATAGCCAATATCCTTTAATACACGTTCAATTTCCCAGCTATCGCCGCCAATGTTATATTCACCTAAAATATTAATAGCGTATTTGCCTGCTGGTTCTTCCAAATCACTACTACCTATAATCCGTTGCATTAACACATTATTTGCAATATGGTGACCTGCAGATTGACTAACTCCTTTGTATCCTTCACAGTTAAAGGACATTACAGGTATTCCGTACTTCTTTTCTGCTGCTTTTGCAACAGATCCAATATCGTCACCTATTAGACCTACTGGACAGGTCGCCGTAATAGTTACTGCTTTTGGTTTCATTGTTTCTACAACTTCATCAATCATGGCGATTAACTTCTTTTCACCACCAAAAACTACGTCACTTTCCTGCATGTCAGTTGAAAAAGCATAGTTAATTAAATTAACTTCACCCTCGGCAGTCTTTGCCTTATTTCTTCTTGTGCCCCATGCGTAGTAGCTACAGCCAATCGGGCCGTGGACAATATGGGCCATGTCTTTAATAGGACCAAGTACAACACCTTTACAACCTGCAAATGCACATCCTCGATTAGTCATGATTCCTGGTAGAGTTCGCGTGTTCGCTGTAATCTCTTGGGCACCTTCAGATGTATCACGGACAACAATATGACTCCGTCTGTTTTTCTTTGTTTTAGCTGGATACGCTTCTAATATTTTTTCTAACGCTTTTTTGCGCTTCTCTATTTCATGTTTACTGAGAGCCATTATGCTAACCTCCTTAATCGTCGTTTCAATTTAGCTATACAGCTTCTTCTCCTTGTTCGCCCGTACGAATTCTAATAGCATCTGCTAATGGGAGAACAAAGATTTTGCCATCTCCACGGTTACCTTCTTGGTTAACTGAGATAATTGTGTCCACAGCTTTTTTTACCTCGTCGCTGGGAACTGTCAATAACAGTAATCGCTTAGGTACTAGACGACCGCCCGTTAAAATGCTTTCCATAAACTTTTCACGAACTTCTTCTTGTGCGGCATCTAACTTATCAAGTTCAGACAAATCAGTGAGCATCTTACCTCTACCTACCGCTTTCATTGCAGTAAGTCCATTAAAACCCGCTTCTACCAATGCTTTTTTCGTTTGAGCCACCTTGTTCATGCGTATAATAGCCATTATTTCTTTCATAGTTAGCCCCCCTATAGACCTTTAAGGCCACTACTAATCGTGTAGGCTTCTTCTACTGGTGAGATGAAGATTTTCCCATCTCCAAATGCTCCAGCCTGACCTGTTTTTGCTTTGCGGGCTATAATTGACACTACATCGTCTTTACACTCATCTTCGATAACAAAAATCAGCATTTCTTTTGGTATTTCATCGTACACAACATTTCCAACCTTAACACCGCGCTGCTTACCACGACCGACAACATCTAACTTGGTTACTGCAGGGTAGCCTGCTTCATTTAATTCAGCTAATATTTCACTACTTTTTTCAGGTCTTACAATCGCCTTTACCATTAACATACTTTCTGCCTCCTTTAGCTACTGTTTTTTATAAATTCATAAAACCATGTTCCATCATTAGTTCCTCTAGACGATCTGTATGCATTGGCTTAGGAATGACAAACATTTTGTTATTATCAATCGCTGTAGCTAGTGCAATATATTCCTGGGCTTGATTACATTCTGGGTTAAAATCAATTACTGTTTTCTTGTTGATTTCAGCATGCTGAACAATGTTATCCCTAGGCACAAAATGAATTAACTGCGAACCAATTTCTTCAGCAAATGCAGTTAATAATTCTAATTCTTTATCTACCTTACGACTGTTACAGATGATCCCACCCAAACGAACTCCACCGCTATCTGCGTACTTTTGGATTCCTTTCGCTATATTGTTAGCAGCATATAGTGCCATTAACTCACCAGATGCTACAATATAAATCTCCTGTGCCTTTCCTTCACGTATCGGCATTGCGAACCCACCACATACAACGTCACCTAATACATCGTAGAAAACATAGTCCAAGTCCCTTTCATATGCACCTAATGACTCTAGCATATTAATAGATGTGATAATCCCACGTCCAGCGCAACCAACACCAGGCTCAGGACCTCCAGATTCTACGCAATCAATATCCCCAAACCCTGGCTTCATGATGTCATCAAGTTCTATATCTTCACCTTCATCACGTAGTGTATCTAGAACTGTTTTTTGGCATAATCCATCAAGCAACAAACGTGTTGAATCTGCCTTCGGGTCGCAACCAACAATCATAATTTTCTTCTTTAACACAGAGGCTAAAGCACCTGTTAAATTCTGTGTCGTTGTTGATTTTCCAATTCCACCTTTACCATAAATCGCTACCTGTCTCATAATAATTCCTCCTAATTTTTAAAAATAAAGTTGTAGTTTGCGCGTTCTTTTTTAACGTTTTTGATCCCTCCTTAATACAAGTAACGCTTTATGTTTGAATATAAAAAAGGCGTCAATAGTGCTACACAGCATAATTCACCTGTGCATCCTATTGACACCTTTGTCTAATAGTTTATTACAATAACGTCATTGCTATTGTCCTGTATAAAATTATAATCTAGCTTAATTTCAAAGCCTATAACTAACTATAAGTTATAATAATAGCATTGGCTACTTCCTTCATTGGAAGACATTTATCCATGCTAATTTTTTGAACATGTCTGAAAGCTTCATCCTCAGTCATATCAAGCTCTTTCATAAGTAAACCTTTTGCCTTTTCTACTACCTTACGAGTTTCTAATGTCTTCTTTAGCTTATCAATTTCTTGTTCCATTTTTTTTGTGCGCTTAAACATGGCATGGGCAACCTCAACATTTGAGACTAGCATAGTATCTGGTAATTGTTTTAACATGTAAAAGTAAAACCATAATTCTTTTGCTTTTTCCACTAATTGTTTTTGGAGCTGTTGTGTTAACACTATAAGTGCTGAACACGGATCTTGCTCAATAATTTCTATAAGATTGGTTATATTTACATTCATACAATCTCCATCAACTATGATTAAATCTGGCAATCTACTCTTGACTAAGCGTAGTGCTGCTGATTGATGATCAGCTTCACCAATTACTGAATGCCCTGAATTCATGAACAAGCGTTTCAAGTGTATTTTATAATTTACATCATCAGTTACAATGATAACACGTGTGCTGTTCATATGAGCACCCCACTTTCAAAACAAGACTTTACATTTATCAGTATTTACTTATATAGTAATCTCTCTCCCAGTGATGCACAGTAGCCAGATAATCACTCCACTCTCGTTTTTTCAGTGATATGAATTGCTCAGATATATAAAAACCTATTGCATTCTTTATTATTTCATCACTTTCTAGATGTCCTAAAGCCTCACCTATACTTAGTGGAAGCATTTCTATACCTTTTGCTTTTTTTTCTTCGTCTGTAAATGAATATACGTTCGTATTAATTGGTTCTGGCGGTGTTAATTTCTTCTTTATACCCTCCAAACCTGCTCTAAGCATCACTGCCAGAGCCAAGTATGGGTTACACGCAGCATCTGGGCTTCTTAGTTCTATCCTTGTCGACAATTCCTTTTTTTCAGGGACTCTTATAAATGCACCACGGTTTTTAGAAGACCAAGCAATATATATAGGAGCATCATATCCTGGTACCAACCTCTTATAAGAATTAACAGTAGAATTTGTTATTGCTGTAATTGCTTTTGCGTGTTTGAGTAATCCACCTATATAATATAAAGCATCATCACTTAATTCCATTGGTGCACGCGCGTCCCAAAATGCGTTGCTATTATTATTTTTGAAAAGCGATTGGTGTGTATGCATTCCAGAACCATCAATTCCCGATATAGGTTTTGGCATAAATGTAGCATGTAGACCATAGTTTTTTGCAATGCTTTTTACTACCGTCCTAAAAGTTACTATCTTATCTGCCATATCTAATGCATCTGAGTAGCGAAATCTAATTTCATGCTGTCCTTCAGCTACCTCATGATGGGATGATTCTACTTCAAAGCCAATCTGCTCTAATGCTAAAACCATCTCTCTGCGGGCATCATCACCTACATCTGAAGTTGACATATCAAAATATCCAGCTCTATCATTCGTGTTAATTGTAGGACAGTCTTTTTGATTTGTTAGGAATAAAAAAAACTCAAGCTCTACACCAGCATTCATCATATAGCCAAGCTGTTCTGCCTCACGAAGCACCTTCTTCAAAGTATATCTGGAGCAGCCGTCAAATGGTTTTTTTTCTAATGTGTATATATCACATATCAGTCTCGCCACCCTAGCTTTAGCTGTTCTCCAGGGTAAGACAACAAATGTATTAATATCAGGTATTAAATAATATTCTGAATTATCGATGTCATTGAAACCATCAATAGATGTAGCATCAAATATGACCTCACCATTCAAAGCTTTTTTGAGTTGTTTCACTGGAATTGCTATGTTTTTAACTCTCCCCACAATATCAACAAACTGAAGCCGTATGAATTTGATATTAAACTCTGTTGCAATTCTAATGATTTCAGCCTTAGCCAGTTCCAATCAGCGCACCTCCTAGATAATCTTTTTTAAATTATCTGTTTTATTATCATTCCATGTCACGTTTCATTACATGGAGTTAGCTGGTGCCTTGTTTAGAAAGAAATAAATCTCTTAGTTGACTAATTTAGGTACAATAAAGGCGCCAACATTTATAGAGGTTAGTTAATTCTCTACAAATGCAGACGCCTTTGCCTACACAGTTTCTAAGTATTAGACTATCACTTAATCTAACCTTAAACTTATGTTAGCATACTTTACATCACATGGCAATAGTTTTTAGCAACTGCTTGAAAAAAAATAAATTACATTTAGTTGCAATCAAAAAACTCTTTATATAGGGCTTGGACAGCACGATCTGCGTCGTTAGCATTAACTCCAAACATCATACTTACTTCAGACGACCCTTGATTGATCATATCTAAATTAACGTTTGCTCGTTCAAATGCTCTAGTAGCTTTAGCAGCAACGCCAATGGATTGACGCATTCCTTCGCCCACAATCATAACTAAGGCAATATTTCTTTTTACCGCTATGTCGTCTACCTCTAATTCTGTTCTTATTCTGTTAGTAACCTTCTCTTCTGTCTGACTATCAAACTGCTCTTCATGTAGTATTACTGATATATCATCTATGCCTGAAGGTGTATGCTCGTATGATAAACCTTCCTCTTCTAATATTTGAAGTAGCTTTCTACCAAAGCCAATTTCTCGGTTCATTAAGTATTTACTCACATAGATACTACAAAATCCAGTATCACTTGCAATACCCACTACTGGTCCATTTTCTGGTGACCTGTCAGCTACTATTAAAGTGCCCTTACAATCTGGATTATTGGTATTTTTAATTTTTACAGGTATTTTTTCCTTGTATGCTGGAAGCAGCGCTTCGGCATGTAAAACACTAAATCCTCCATATGAAAGCTCACGCATTTCACGGTAAGTTAATTCATAAATTGCCTTCGGGTTGGCAACTAGTGATGGATTAACAGAGAAAACACAATCAACATCTGTAAAATTCTCATACAAATCTGCTTTAACAGCAGCAGCTAATATTGAACCTGTGATATCTGACCCACCACGAGAAAAAGTCACTAAATCTCCTTCTGGTGTGTACCCGAAAAAGCCAGGGAAAACTACTATACCAGCATTTTCAGACAGCTTAGCTAAATTATCATATGATTGCTGAAGTACATGGGCGTTCCCATAATCATTGCTTAAAAATAATCCAGCTTCCTTTGGTGAGATGTAATTAGCCTCTAGCCCTTGGTTACGCAAATGCTCTGCCATTAATTTAGCACAATTATCTTCACCACTCGCCTTAAGACTATCAATATATTGCCCTTCAGTTATAGATGTGTTTGCTAATCGTTGATTCAAATCATCTCTAATTACATCAATAATACCACTATCTAAACCCAGTTCCTCGGCGATTTCCTTATATCTACTAATAACTAATTCTAAATCATCATCGCTTTTACCAGATTGGTAGTGCGTTTTAGCGCAGTTGATTAACAGGTCTGTGACTTTAACGTCTTCTTTAAATCGCTTACCAGGAGCTGATACAACGACAATTTTTCTGCTATTATCCGCTTTAATTATATCCGATACTTTCCTAAACTGCTTTGCATCCGCTAGGGATGAACCCCCAAACTTTGAAACCTTCATAATATCCCCCTGCCACTAAAAATAAATATTTTAAAACATAATAAGCCATTATACCATAAGGTATTGGTAATAACATTAACTAGGTGATATTATATTAGGCCTTATTAGATGAACCGAATTCCCTCATCTTAACTTTAACTGTTTCCTTAATAGCATCTCTAGCTGGTCCCATGAATTTCCTAGTATCATACATCTCTGGCTTTTCTGCTAATACCTCGCGAACGCGTTTTGTAGACATAATTTGATTCTCAGTATTTACATTTATTTTAGCTGTTCCTAAGGAAATTGCCTTTTGAATATCCCCTAATGGTATACCGGAACCCCCGTGTAGTACTAAAGGTATGTTTGTTAGCTCCATTATTTCTTTCATTTTGTCAAATCCTAATTGCGGTTTACCCTTATACGGACCGTGTACAGAGCCTAGCGCCGGTGCAAAGCAATCAACTTTTGTTTCTTTAACTAATAGTTCACATTCTGCAGGAATCGCATATGCCTTTTCTAGTTCAGTAACTATCAGATCATCTTCCTGTCCAGCAATTCGACCTAATTCCGCTTCCACAGAAATACCTAACGAATGTGCAACATCTACTACACGTTTTGTCAAAGCTATATTCTCTTCCAGTGGATAGTGAGACCCATCAATCATAACAGATGTGAAGCCTGCATACATCGCTTGCACACATTTTTCAAAGCTTGATCCATGGTCTAGGTGTATTGCCACTGGTACTGTAATTTTATATTCTTCTATTAAGGCCTTTGTCATTTCTACTATTAGCTTGAATCCACCCATGTATTTCGCAGCACCTTCTGAAACTCCTAAAATTACAGGAGAGTTCTCTTCCTGTGCTGCCAACAAAATAGCTTGAGTATATTCTAAGTTGTTAATGTTAAATTGACCAACGGCGTAATGCTCCTCCTTAGCCTTTTCTAGCATTTGCTTCATTGATACTAATGCCATATTCACATCATCCCTTCTTTTATATTTAAGTATTTTATATTAAGTATTATTTTGTATTAGATATAGCTATTTCATTGCAGCAACTAAATTTTTCGCTAAAGCCTTACAATTATCTACAGTCTCAGAACCTGGAGCAAATATATTTTTAATAGTCGGCTCAAACAGCTGTATTTTACATTGTTCTGTCAATTTTTGAAGCAAATCAACTGACTCGCCACTCCAGCTATAGGTGCCAAATACTCCAATGTTTTTGTTCTTTAATTTGCTATTTTCCATTTTTGACAGAAGGCTTTCCATCGGTGGAAACATCTTGCTATTATATGTACTACTTCCCAGTAAAACCGTATTGTAGCGCCATATATCACTTAAAATATAAGACATATGGGTTCTAGCTGCATCATAGACTTTAATATCTTTTATTCCTAATTCTGCAAATGCTCTAGCAAGTTGTTCGGCAATTGCTTTGGTATTACCGTACATTGACCCGTATGCAATAACTACTCCATCTTCGCCTTCTTGCTTGCTCCACTTATCATACAAATCAATCACTTGCTTAGGGTTATCTCGCCAAACTATACCATGGGTTGAACAAATAGTCTGGACTTCAATATTACTTAATTTGTTTAACGCTCGCTGAACCATATCACTATATCGCCCAACAATGTTAGCGTAATATCTTCTCATCTCATCTTCATAAAATGAAAAATTCACTTCATTATCAAAAACTCCACCATTTAGTGCACCAAAACCACCAAATGCATCCCCTGAGAAAAGAGTTTTGTTGCTACCTTCATAGGTCATCATCGTTTCTGGCCAATGTAGCATCGGAGTCATAAAAAATGTTAGCTCATGTTTACCCAGGTTGAGTGTTTCTGATTCTTTCACTATTAACACATTCTCAGTAACGCCATAAAAGCCTTCTAGGAAATTAGCAGTTTTCTTATTACCTACAATCTTAACATCCGGGTAGGCCTCTACTACACTTTTAATACAACCAGAATGATCAGGTTCAATATGGTTGATTACTAAATAATCAACGTCTCGATTTCCGATAACAGACTTAATCTTGTCTAGATATGTATCGTTATAATCTGCTTTAACCGTATCGATTAATGCAACTTTTTCATCCACTATCATGTAAGCGTTATAGGATACTCCTTGTGGGATAGGTAACATTGATTCAAACAAATGCGTTTCGCGATCATTTACTCCAACCCAGTAAATACTGTCTGTCATTGCAATCATATTATTTTCCCCTTTTAAAATATACTTTACTTTTGTTTTCCTATTCTACTTTATACTATCCAGTAGTTCTTAATCAAGTCCAAACTTGAAAGGTATATATAAATGTTTATTAGTTAAAACTGGTTTATAAAACATGATGGAGGTAGCAGCCTATGGCAGATACTTATTATGAAATTCTAAAGAAAAGAGGATTTACTAGAGATGAGTTCCTAAAGGGTTGTACCACTTTAGCACTTATGCTCGGACTTGATTACTCATTTGCACCTAAGATAGCTAAAGCACTCGAGACTCAACCGAGGATGCCAGTAATTTATCTTAACTTACAGGAATGTACTTGTTGCTTAGAATCTTTTATTCGGTCGGCACATCCAATGATGGAAGATTTACTATTTAATATGATTTCCTTAGAGTATCAAGAAACTCTTTCAGTAGCTGCTGGTGATGCCGTTGAACAAGCTAGAAGAGACGTTATTAGGGATTATCCTGGTCAGTATCTTGTAATTGTTGAAGGATCAATTCCAGTAGCAGACGGCGGTATATATACCACTATCGGTGGTCACTCCGCTGAAGATATACTTCTAGAGACTGCTAGGGATGCTATTGCAGTAATAGCGTTCGGTTCGTGCGCTACAAACACCTGTGTACAAGGTGCATATCCAAATCCTACGGATGCTAGAAGGGTCAGGGAAATCGTTCGTAACGTCCCTGTAATTGATGTCCCAGGTTGCCCACCGATTGCTGAGGTTATTACTGGTACGATAGTTCATATTTTAACTTTTGGTACAATCCCTGAATTAACTAATCTCGGTAGACCTAAAGCTTTTTACAATCATCGTATACACGACACCTGCCAACGCAGAGCGTTTTTTGATGCTGGAATGTTTGTAGAAAAATTCGACGATTATGGTCACAAGCACGGATGGTGTCTATATAAAGTAGGCTGTAAAGGTCCAACTACTTACAATGCATGTGGAGTTATACAGTGGAATAATGGTGTCAGTTGGCCTGTCCAGTCAGGCCATCCTTGTATGGGCTGCTCAGAGGATAATTGGTATAACGACCATACTCCTTTCTACGAACGTTATCAACGTTTTCCTGGAGCTACCGTACCAAGAGACCCAGATCGGGTAGGGATGGCAGTAACTGGCGCTACAGTAGTAGGTGTAGCTGCCCACGGAGTAGCAACCGCCGTAAAAAAGGGGAAGGAAAAGAAAAAATCTGAATTTCATAATAATCCAGAGAATAAAGCATAGAGAACAGGAGTGATAGCATATGGTCGAACGTATAGTAATTGACCCTATAACACGTATCGAAGGTCACCTTCGTATGGAAATAGATGTACAGGACGGATTAATACAAAATGCATATAGCTCAGGCACCGCCTTTCGCGGCTTAGAACAAATTATGGTTGGAAAAGACCCTAGGGATGCTTGGTCTTATATGCAAAGAATATGTGGTGTATGTACCCATATCCACGCAATAGCGTCAGTAACAGCAGTAGAAGATGCACTTGATATAGCAGTGCCTAAAAATGCAGCTTTAATTCGAGATATTATGACTGCAGCACAATTTGTACAGGACCATGTAATCCATTTCTATCATTTACACGCATTAGATTGGGTAGATATAGTTTCTGCTTTAGACGCAGATCCTGCAGCAACATCGCAACTTGCTCAGTCAATATCAAATTGGCCTAAATCATCGACGGGATATTTTAGAGATGTGCAGAATAAATTACGCCGCTTAGTTAACAGCGGTCAATTAGGTATATTTACAAATGGTTATTGGGGACACCCAGCTTATCAACTGCCACCAGAAGCTAATTTAATGGCAACTGCACATTACCTCGAGGCCCTAGATTGGCAGAAAGACATAGCACAAATCCATGCTATATTTGGTGGAAAAAACCCACATCCAAATTACCTTGTAGGTGGTATGGCCTGCGCTATTAATATGGACAGCTTTAATACCATTAATATGGAGCGTCTAAATTTAGTAAAGAGAGAGATAGACAAAGCTATTGCCTTTGTTGAACAAGTTTATATTCCTGATTTATTAGCCATTGGTTCATTTTATCGTGACTGGACATATGGTGGTTTTGGCAACCACTTAGTATTTGGTGGATTAGGCAATCATGGTGGTAGTAATCCACAGGATTTCCTATTCCCTGCTGGAGCTATTTTAAATGGAAATCTGAATGAAGTATATGATGTAGATGTTAGAAACCCTGAAGAAATTCAAGAATTTGTTGACCATGCTTGGTTTGAATACGATCAAGAAGGCATAGGGCTTCATCCGTGGGATGGGCAAACCAAGGTTCGTTATAATGGTCCATATCCACCCTATGATTACTTAAATGTAGATGAAAAATATAGCTGGATTAAGACACCTAGATGGCGTGGCAACCCAATGGAGGTTGGTCCGCTTTCACGGATGTTGGTAGCATATGCACGCGGTAGAACGGAAATTCGTGACTTAGTAGACGATTCACTTGAGCGCTTAGATTTAGGTACGGATGCACTATTTTCTGCCTTGGGTAGAACACTAGCAAGAGGTCTAGAAACTCAATATACAGTTCGTAAATTACGTGACTTTTTTGATCAATTGGTAGCTAATATAGTAGCAGGTGACAGTTCAGTGCATAACGGTGAGCTATGGGAACCAAGAACATGGCCAACTACAGCTACTGGTGTTGGTTTTACGGAAGCCCCAAGGGGTGCCCTTGGACATTGGGTTAAAATTAATAATGGTGCTCTTAGTCTCTATCAAGCTGTTGTTCCATCTACCTGGAATGGTTCCCCAGTCGACGGTCAAGGTCAAAAAGGTCCTTATGAAGAGTCCTTAATTGGTGTTCCTATGGCTAATCAAGATCAGCCACTTGAGTTGTTAAGGATTATCCATTCTTTTGACCCTTGTTTAGCATGTGCCGCCCATATAGTCGACCTCGATAAAAATAGACGTTCAGCTATCAAAATACTCTAGGTATAGATTGGGGTGTAAAAATGCTTAAACAAAGCAAATATATTTGGGAACTACCCGTGCGAATTTATCATTGGCTTAACGCGATACTGATAGTTGTCTTGTTAATTACAGGTTTCTATATTGGTAGACCTGTTTTTGGACATGTTGGTGAGCCGACAAATTATTTCTTAATGGGTTGGATGATTCTCATTCATAGATATGCAGCTTGGTTGTTTATTGCTAATATGATTTTTAGATTCTATTGGGCCTTCGTTGGGAATGAGTATGCGCGATTTCGACCCTGGAGAAGAGGTTTCGCTAAGGATGGGCTTGAAACATTAAAATACTATCTATTCTTCAAAAAAGAGCATACACTCGAGCATGGTCATAATGTACTTGCGCAGTTAAGTTATTTTTTCATCATATGGATAGGATCAACGATAATGATAATTACAGGCTTCATATTACAGGGTGAAATGCATCCTGACAGCTTTCAAGCACAGTATTTCGGATGGCTTTTGCCTTATTTCGGCAACTCAATACTAGTCCGTTCATTACATCATTATGTAGCTTGGGCGTTTGTTTGGTTTATAATAGCTCATCTTTATTTAGTTATAAGGCAGGATATTTTAGATGAGGATGGAACCATATCTGCTATTATTAGTGGCTATAAGTTTATTCCTGTTAATTATGAACCACATAGTCCAGCTAAACATAATATCGAAATGGACATCCAAGAAGAACAGGTATTAGAACAGAAAAAATCGGAGGATAATAAATCTGTCAAGCATTTTAATGAAAAGAAGCTTTAAATTATAAAATAGATAATGTAAAAGGAGTATTGCTACATCACTAAATATACTTAGCAATACTCCCTTTCTTGTTTCTTATTTGCGCTTAGATATATTTATTAGCTCAGGAACAGTCACAAAACTCATACCTTCTTGCTGCAACACTGGTATAATCTCATGCAGTGAGTTTACTGTACCCGTCAAATCCATCGTCCAGTCACCACCGTCATGGAATAATACAATCGCACCAGGATGAACATTTCCTAACACGTTTCTCGCAATCTCATCTGCGGGCAATTGTCTCCAGTCTAAAGAATCCACTGACCAACCTACCACCGAGAAGTCTTGTCTTGCTAATTCTTGCACGACGTCAGTGTTCAATGCTCCGTATGGTGCTCGAAAAAGTCTAGGCCTATAACCCAGGATGTCATTCAAAACCTTTTCCGTCTCAAGTACTTCCCATCTAGTACGCTCCACCTCGTGTCTAACTAAGTTTGGGTGCCAGTATGTATGGTTGCCTATAACATGTCCTTCATTTTCCATACGTCTAATAATATCTGGATAAGCTACTGCCCTAGATCCCATTACAAAAAACGTAGCCCTTGCGTTATACTGCTTTAATACATCTAGAATTAAAGGTGTAAATCGCGGGTCTGGTCCATCATCAAATGTTAAAGCTATTTTGTCATCCAACAATGACCCCGTTAATACCATCGTATTGGGAAATTGTCGTTGTAATAAAAAGTTGGAGACTGGCCTTTGCACCCTTTCTGAATACTCAGAACCATCTATTGGTTGTGGCCCTATAGCGATTTCGTTGGAAAATGGATTGCTTATGATAATAATAGCTAATAAAAATATTACTACAAATATTGTCACGTTACCAAGTTTATACCTCATGTGGTTTCTCCCTTCAGTGAACTCATTCGTAGTATTATACAAACATATATTTATTATTAACAAAAAAGCTAAAGTAACTGTTTTTCATCAGTTACTTTAGCTTTCTTTTTCTTCTTAGCATAGATAATATATTTAATTAACGTTCAGATAACGGTCTATATTTATGCTTAGTTACGACACTCTTATAGGCTGGGCGAATAATTCTATGCCCGGTCAATAACTCTTCAATTCTATGAGCACACCAACCTGGTATTCTTGCCGTAGCAAACAGTGGTGTATAGATATCAGGTGGTATATTTAATATCTCATAAACAAAACCAGAATATAAATCAACATTAGCTGCAATATGCTTGTCTATTCCTTTAACTTCAGTAAATACTTGCGGCGTTAGTTCTTCTATCGCTAAATAAAGATTTAATTCTAACATTTTATCCTTTTCTTTAGCTAGTTCAATCGCTTTTTGCTTTAATAGCACAGCCCTTGGGTCTGATAATGTATAGATAGCATGTCCCATGCCATAAATTAAGCCACTACCATCAAATGCTTCTTTATTGATTATTTTAGTTAGATATCGCTTAATTTCTTCTTTATTATCCCACTTCTTAACGTTACGTTTAATGTCGTTCATCATAGCAAGTACTTTCATATTAGCACCGCCATGCTTAGGCCCTTTTAATGAACCAATTGCGGCAGCAATAGCTGAGTATGTATCGGAACCCGAAGAGGTGACGACTCTGGTTACGAACGATGAATTATTTCCTCCGCCATGTTCAGCATGTAAAACTAATGATAAGTCTAATATCTCAGCTTCCACCCTAGAATAATCAGAATCATGACGCATCATCGTAAGTATATTTTCTGCCGTACTTAACTCACGTTTAGGTTTATGGAGAAATAAGCTTTCATTATTATGGTAATGAGATTTAGCCTGATAGCCGTATGCCATAATTGATGGAAATTGAGCAATTAGCTCAATTGATTGTCTAATAACGTTAGCAGTACTTGTATCGTCTGGATTATCATCGTATGAATACTTAGCAAGAACACTTCTAGCTAATTTGTTCATTATATCTGTACTTGGTGCTTTCAAAATCATACCTCTAACAAAGCCATCTTCTAATTCTCGCAATTCCCCTAATAAGTCTGAGAATTCATTAAGCTCAAGAGCAGTAGGCAGCTTGCCAAATAGTAATAGATAGCATACTTCTTCAAAGCCAAAGCGCTTATCTTTCTGAAAGCCATCAACAATGTCGTATACATTCTTGCCTCGATAATACAGTTTTCCATGATCAGGCATGACATCGCCATCTTCTACGTAATAACCATGAACTTCCCCAACTTTAGATAACCCAGCTAAAACGCCAGTCCCATTACTATTTCTTAGACCGCGTTTAACATCATAATTAGCATACAAATTGGAATCGATATAGCTTTCTTGCTCTACAATTAAAGAAAGTTCTTCTATTTTTTTTCTTTGTTGCTCGTTCATTATGTATTTCTCCTTCCCTCACCATTCAAGTAACAACATAACCTTTAACATTATAACATATATAGATTATACGGTATAACAGCATTACCTAAGACAGCTACGAAAAAAAATCTAATGCTTTTGCAAGCTCATCTGCAGCCTTCTCGTGCTCTTTAACCTTATCTGTCTCCTTGCTACTGTTTGGTGCATTTATTTTATGTGTGCTATTTAAATGGTTTGGTGGCAACTCTCTATTGGGGGCTACCTCTTTTTTCAAATTCCTAACTGGCACCTGTTGCAGACCATCAATTTTCTTTTCTAATCTTTTTAAAATTTCTATGATGGAATCATTGCTCTTGCCAGTTAAGATTTCTCTAGTTTGGTTTTCGATTAATTCAATTATAAAAAATTGAGCATCTTCAACGTTATTAATTAACTGCTTTGCTTCTTTTGACAGTTTATCTGTGTCAACAATAACTTGCATTAATTATCCTTCCTTTTTTTTGCTAATGCTTGTGCTGCAAGGAAACCTTCGACGTTAGCAAATGCTGCTTTTTCCATTTTAATCATAGTTGGGAAACTATGTCTTAGGTAAGGTGCCAAAACCTCCCCACCTCCTCCTGCTATTATAACCGCAGACAGGCTGTCAATTTCATCTCCCCACCTTATTTTGACCTTTGAAGTAATTTGATGAGCTAGTTCTTCATAGGCTCCATCCTCAAATCCAGCCAAGTCTATCTCTGATCCTCTATGTAGAAGCTTACTATCTTCCCAAAATATTGCCTTCTCTACGGATAATAAGTCAACAGACTTCTTTACTACTTCTTCCACTTCGTTTTGAACGATTTGATAAGCATACTTCATACCCAAATCAATTCCACCACTTAAATCCTCACGTGGCATCAGACCTTTTTTACCTTTAGACATGACTAAGATATCTGTGGTTCGGTAGCCAATGTCTATTAATCCAACTGGTGAACTAACTAATTGTGGGTTTTTCACATCCCCGTCTATACCAAGACAGGCTGCATAATAGGCACCTGCACCCTGTGGAAACACATATACATCGCTTACTTTTACTCTTTTTCTATTATGTCCTTCCACAATTACTGATACATCTAATTTTTTTAATAGTACAGTTACATCCTCCTTTTGCGAACGATAGTATGTAAGTGGTAAACCAACAGCCAATTCAATATCCTCATCGTTACCTAATAGAGCTGCTGCAGTTGCAATTAGTATTTGCATATTAGTATTTTCTATAGCTTTTTCTTCCCAAGTCCGTAAACCACTACCACCAACCATAGCAGCATCGCCAACTAAGTATTTTTTTGAATTTTCCAGTTCACCTGCTGGCCATATACTTACAGAATAATCCTCATTCTGTGATTTTAAGATTGTTCTCATTTTCTCACTTCTATCTAATGCAACAACAGATGGAAAACGTAAAGTTTCCCCGTTTTCATTCATTGCTTTAACAAAACCATATCCAATATCAATTGCTATTCTCATGATTTGCCTCCATTCTATTTACAAATAAAAATTTACAAATAAAACATCGATTATTGATAAATCGATGTTATAAGCAATTATTTTAAAACCTTTGATATCGCTTCTATGACTCTGTCTGCCTGAAAGGGTTTAACGATAAAATCCTTTGCACCTGCTTGAATAGCTTGTACAACCATACCCTGCTGACCCATCGCCGAACACATAATCACTTTCGCGTTTCCGTCTGCCTTTCTTATTTCTTTTAAGGCTTCTATACCATCCATTTCAGGCATAGTAATATCCATCGTAACTAAGTCTGGCTGATGTTCTTGATATAATTTTACAGCTTCCTGACCGTTAGCGGCCTCAGCAACAACTTCATATCCGTTTTTTTTCAATGTATCCTTTATCATAACGCGCATGAAAGCTGCATCATCAACTACTAGTACTTTTCCTGACATCCTCCCACTCCTTTATTACTATAGTTCTTTTTCTTGTAGATTAAGCACTTTTTGCAAATGTAAGAGAATTAGCAGACGATTTTCTACCTTAATAACTCCCCGTATAAACTCAGCCTCTACACTACCAATTACTTTAGGAGCAGGCTCTATTCTATTTTCGTCTATTTCTATTACTTCATTAGCCGCATCAACAACTAATCCTATTTCAATATCTTTCACACTAATAATGATTACCCTAGTATTATCGCTATCGTTAATAGCTTCTATCCCAAACCTCGTTCTCAAATCAATAATAGGTGTTACAATACCCCGTAGGTTAATAACTCCTTTAATAAAATCGGCCATATTCGGTATCCTAGTAACATGACTTACCCTTTCAATTGAGCGCACCTGATCTATCTCTACACCATATTCTTCATCATTCAGCTTGAAAATAATAATCTTCATTTAGGTATCGCCTCCTCTATTGAATTAGGGCATTACAATCAATAATTAATGCTACTTGACCATCACCTAAAATGGTTGCGCCAGATATAGCAAACACATTAGGCAAGTAGGTTCCGAGATTCTTCAATACTATTTCTTGCTGTCCGATAAAGTCATCGACTATAAGCCCAGCCATCTTATCGCCCTTCTTAACTACAATGACAGATACTTCATCGTCTTCAACTTCATCTGCTCTTGGAATAGCAAACACTTTTTCTAATGAAACTAACGGAACAATATGTCCGCGGAAGTCTATTACCTGTTGACCTTGTACCAAATATATATCCTTTTTAGAGAATACAGCAGTCTCGATAATAGAACTTAATGGTATTGCATACTTCTCATCAGATATTCTAATTAACATCGACTGAATAATTGAGAGCGTCAGGGGTAGTTCTATCTGGAACTTCGTATATTCACCAAGTTTTGACTCGATATGAACCTGACCACTTAAGGCTTCAATCTTACTTCTTACAACGTCAAGCCCAACCCCCCTACCTGATACGTCAGTAACTACCTTTGCAGTACTAAATCCAGATTGGAAAAGCAGCATAAATACCTGTTGGTCACTCATTTGGTTTCCTTGCTCTTCTGTTAGCAATCCACGCTCAATTGCTTTGTTAAGAATTTTTTGACGATCTAAACCATTACCATCATCAATTATCTCTATAAAGACATGGTTCCCACTGTGATATGCGTGCAACTGTATCTTGCCAGTTTCTGGTTTGCCTTTTTTGATTCTTTCTTCAGGTGATTCTAAACCATGATCCAAAGAATTTCTTAATAAGTGAACAAGTGGATCACCTATTTCGTCAATTACAGTTCTGTCTAATTCTGTGTCTGCGCCTTTAATATCTAACTCTACTTTTTTATTCAAATCCTTCGATAAATCTCTTATCATTCTTGGGAATCGATTAAAGACTTGTTCAATCGGTACCATTCTCATATTTAAGATTAAGTTTTGTAAATCCCCACTAATTCTACTCATATGCTCTACCGATTCTACTAATTCAGAATGACCTAATTCTCTAGCTATTTGCTCCAATCTACCCCTGTCAATAACCAACTCACTAAATAAATTCATTAATACGTCTAAGCGTTCTATATCAACACGAATTGTTTTACTACTAATCGGTTTTGTCTTCATGGCAGCTTGGTTCTTTTCTGTCGGTTGTTTCTGTTCCTGCTTAGAACTGTCCAAAGCAGATTCTGATACAGTAGGCTCTACATCAGCTTTAATATCTTCATCTTCAGAGCTAATCGTTAAATCGATATTTTTAATCTCTACTTCGGCTACCTCTGATATGTTTACTAGTTTGCCTTTAATTAAATCCTTAGATTCTGCAGTTAAAAATACTAGTTCAAATGATAAATCAAATTTTTCATCTTCTAAATCTTCGACAGCTGGGTCAGCAAGGATTACTTCGCCTAAGCCCTCTAAAGCATCAAAAATCATAAACACTCGAGCAGCCTTAAGCATACAATCTTTACTTAATGAAATTGAAATATGTAAAGCATTATGCCCAGTCGACTGTGACTGTAAAATTACAGTTTTCTGATATTCATCAAGCAGATGCCCATAAGAACCGTCAACATTTCCATCGCTCTTATTATCCGTACTTGTAGCTTGCTTCGTTTCCTTTGCCGTCGGCTGCTGACCACTCGCAATTGCTTTTAATTGTTCAACAAGCGGAGCTACATTAGCTTTACCGTCTGAACCTTCAATAATTGAATACACCATTCCTTCTAACAAATCTACACTTTGAAAAATAACATCCATTATTTCTGGTGTTATTTCAGTAATCTCATTTCTAACTTGGTCTAATACATTTTCAAGCTCATGAGTTAGGTTTGCTATGTCTTCAAATCCCATAGTAGCGGACATACCTTTTATTGTATGGGCTGACCTAAATACGTTTTTCACGATATCTATGTCTTTCGGATTTTTTTCAAGTTCTAATAAATTGTCATTTATTGCTTGTAAATGCTCTTTTGACTCGTCAATAAACATATCTAAATATTGATTGGTATCCAATAAAAACACCTCTTTCTTATATGTAAATTTCTATTTCTAATCTTTAATATATTATAGCAATTCCATTATACCTTATTTCACAAAGATTATTAACAACAAATGCTCCTTTAGTACTAATTTTCTTGAAAAGATTTTATACAAACCACCCTGTTCCCCGATTTGTTATATAAAATATCATCACACATCATCTTAGTCATAATAATTCCTCGACCTCTTTCTTCAAAGCTGTAGATGTCTAACTCCCTTTGAAGTCTTTCTCTCCAGTTAAAACCTTCACCCTGATCTTCTATAGTAAATTTAGTAGTACTACCGCTAATTTCAACCTTAACAAAAACTTTCTTGCTTTTGTCAAGCTGATTCCCATGTTCAATTGCATTATTTAATAGTTCGTGGAAACAAAACAAAAATGCCTCCACTTCTTTTTCATCATAATGATAAATTAAAATTTCCCTAATTTCACTTTTTAATATATCAGCTTTTTGTAAACAGCTATCTATCTGAAAGCTATATAATTCCATCTTATAATCGCAACCTTTTGTTGATATATGTTTTATTATACATCTTTTCTTTATAACTTTTTAAAATCCTGCAAAACTTTAAAAAATATAATAAATTAAACAAGCAAAAGAATGTATAATTCAAACATTTATCATATTAAGTTTTGCTAATTTTCCTTTTAATATTATAAAATAACCACTGAACAAATATGAAAATTATACTAGCACTCCAAAAAGGCTCAAAGTAAAATTGCACGGACATACCACCTACAATAGGACCAAGAAACACACCCAACGAAAATGCAGCATAAAAAATACCGAAGGTTGTACCTCTACAGTTTGTATCGGTCTCATCCACAATAATGGCAGTCATAGCAGGAAAAATCAATCCAAATCCACAACCATAAAAAATCATCAACATTATAAATTGGTAGATTTCCTTCGCGAACGGTAATAGAGTCAACGTAATAGTTATTACAAAAAAACCAATTGCTAAAGGTACATATCTACCATAATAGTCAGACAAACGATTGACTGGCAGTAAAAACACAATAATTGCAACTATTGAAAATACACTAAATAAAAGTCCTGTTTCCTTGCTAGTGAAGCCTATACTCTCTAGATTAAGTGGAAAGGCATATGCTAACACTCCCATTGAAAACATTAGACTAAATCCCGATAAATAGGCGATTTTTAATTTATTACAATATAAAAGTCGTTTAAATTCTTCAACCGTAAGCTTTTGTAAATTTGATTCCTTTCTCGAGTAAGTTTCCTTTAGAAATATAAATGCCAATATTGCAGTAACAACTAATATTGATCCGATTGCTAAAAATACCGATTCATAGCCAAACCTTTCCTTGCCAATACCAGCAAGCATTGGTCCCAAAAGAGCAGCTATACCTACAGCAGCGCCAGCGTATCCCATTGATTTAGCAGTAGAGCTAGTCCTGCTGGAAGCTAAATCACCTGCATAGGTAAAAGCAGCTGGAATTAAAATTGCGCCACCAATGCCATGTAATATTCTTAGCCATAATAACTGTGTTGGCTCAGTTACCCATGCATATAACATCACAGCTACTCCCGCTACTAGCATACCACCGACGATTCCTACTTTGCGGCCAAATTGGTCTATTACTAAGCCCGCACCTAAATTACCTAGCATATTAGAGAACGAATAAGCCCCCATGATAATACCTATCAAAAGCGCACTGGCACCTAATGAGCTAACAAACGGAGATAATATAGGTAATTGAGCCATTGTATCAATAAAACTTACTACGATTACAAAATAAATAAATAGCATCATCTTGCTTTCACTCCACATTCATGTATTTATCATAACTGTATATATAATAACCTTATTTATAATAACTGAAAACGACAGCCTCGATATGATAATATCGTAAGATCTGTCGTTTTTCTATATATTTATATTTGTTTCTATTTTTGATATTTATATTTGCTTTTATTTTTGCCTGATTACATTTCCGTATGTGAGCCAACGCCATATCCATTCTAACGGCCCATATTTATACTTATTAAACCAAATAACACTTAATTTCACTTGAGTAATGTATATTGCAATTGCAATTAAAATACCCACAGCTGGACCTACGTTACCATACATACCTAGACCATAGCTATAAAAAATCGTTGTGCAAATCAAGGTCTGCAATATATAGTTACTCAATGCCATCCTACCAACGCTCGCAAATGGTCGTAAAAGTCTTTGCCACGTTTCCTTTTGTAGTAAGAGTAGGATTGAAGTCATATAAAAGATGCTTAATGCAGGGTCTCCAATAACCATGCCAACTTGATTCGTAAAATTATATACCGTTATCAACTCAAAGGATGCTTGGGCTTGACTATATACCTTCATGATTGTCATTGGCAAACCGAAGATAAGGCTCCAAAGCCATATTTTTTTAATGAGTCCTAAGTTAACAGAAACATTGGAGATAATCTTCCTTTTGCCAACATAAGCACCCATTAAAAACATAGGCAAAATCATAGGAACTCCAAATATTGCATATGTGAAAACAAAGCTTAGATCCGTAATTCTTTGCTGCATAATATCAGCATATGAGCCTTCACTATAAGCGAAATAAGAACTTTCGATTTGCTCATACATCTGGGCTAAAAACATTTGATTTTGAGCGTTATATTCTGCCATATCCATATTGGCATATGCCATTGATGCTATAAACAATAGACCCATAATTACAATAGATAGAATTAATAAAGTTATAGCCCAGACCAACATTGTTTTTGGTTTCCTATTAAAGAAAGCCAATAGTAGAAATCCTATTAATGCATACATTATTAAAATATCCCCATACCAGAAAAAGAATGCATGAATAAGACCAAACAGCAACAGAAAGAACAATCGTCGTGCGAACAATAGGCCTGCCTTTTTGTGCTTTTCCTGAGCCCGCTCCATAAATATCACAAATCCAACTCCAAATAAGAAGGAAAACATTGTGTAAAACTTACCTTCTGCAAGAAGTTGAATTCCATAATAAGCCCATCTATCTAACGGACTCTCCCATGGAATTTCCCCTATTACGTAATAATATACAATAGGTGTATTAAAATAAATCATATTCACCATTAGGATTCCTAACAGTGCAAATCCCCTTAAAATATCTAAGCTTGCTATACGTCTATTAGCTTCAATTGGTGTTAACTGTTCCACCAAGGTCACTCCCCTCTATAATAAATCTTAGTCAGTTCCTTTAATTTTTTATAGTCAATGTCTTCTAATTGTTCTACTGTCATTCTCCACTTCCAGTTGTTATCAACAGTTCCAGGGGTATTCATACGTGCATTCGCCCCTAAACATAGCAAGTCCTGCATAGGTACTAAAGCAATATCCGCATCGCTTTTATAAACCTGCTCAATAAATGACCAGCAAATATAATCAGACCATTGTTCGTTGTCTTCTATAGGCGTGTCTGCATTACACTTATACCAGCCTAATAATGTATCGTTATCATGGGTACCAGTATATACTACTGTATTTTTCATATAAAGGGGGATTTGGAAATTAGTAGCTAGATTTGCATCAATTTCAAATTGCATAACTAGCATCCCTGGAAACCCAGTTTCTTTTTTCAATACCTTAGCCCGCTCTGACAGTTCCCCTAAATCTTCAGCAATAAACGGAGCATTGCCAATCTGTTTTTGAATACTATTAAAGAAATCAAGGCCTGGCCCATCCTTCCATTCACCGTTAACTGCAACGTCTTCCGCAGCTGGTACAACCCAGTAATCGGCAAACGCTCGAAAATGATCTATTCTGATATAATCAACCATCGCTAGCATATGTCTAATTCTAGTAACCCACCAACTATAATCATCCTGTTTCATAATATCCCAATTATAAATAGGATTGCCCCAGAGCTGGCCAGTCTCACTGAAGTAGTCTGGAGGCACCCCTGCCTTTTGAGTAACATTTCCTTCGTTGTCTAACTTAAATAAATCTTGATTTAGCCATACCTCACAACTATCATGCGCTACATATATAGGCATATCGCCGATGATTTTGACACCTTTACTATTAGCATAGTCTTTCAATGTATGCCATTGCTTAAAAAACAAGTATTGCAAGAATTCCTCTTGTTGTATTTGTTCCGATAGAAGCTCACTATAATAACTAACGGATTTTTCGTTCCTAGCAGCAATAGCAGCATCCCAATTAACCCATGATTGATTATTAAAATGTTGCTTAAGTGCTGAAAACAGTGCATAATCAGCTAGCCATTTAGAATGCTCTTGTTTGAATTGCTCAAACTCTTCCGCTAAAACAGGAAATGTCTGACTTTGAAAATTTGTAAATGCTTTTTTCAAGATCTCATACTTTACTTTTTTAACTAATTCAAAGTCTATAGAGTCATTAGTCAGCTCCACATTATTAACTTCATATAAATCTGCATCTGTTAGTAAACCTAATTCTCTTAAATTATCAATATCAATCAATAGTGGGTTACCTGCATAAACAGACAGGCATTGATAGGGTGATTCTCCATAACCAACTGGGTTCAAGGGTAGTATTTGCCATAGTTTTTGCTTGCTTTTACTTAGAAAATCTATAAAACAGAATGCATTTGTACCAAAATCGCCTATCCCATAATTAGATGGTAAGGAACTAGGGTGCAATAATACCCCTGACTTCCTTTCTGTTGCGCCACTTCTTCCCCAACGGTCTAAAAGTAACACCTTGCCTTCAAGGGGTTTGAGTTGAATATTACAAATACCATCCTTAACTATAACTTCTCTATAATCATCCAGAGCATCAACTAAGCTTCCATCTTTAATAATATTGTTGATGTTCAATGTAATTAGTTTTTCTTCAGTTTCAGAGGCATTAAGGATTACGAGGGCGAAATTATTACATTTGCAAGAATTAAATTCATCCTTATTGTTAGCAATCTGTCTTTGATAGCCAAATACCGTTTCTTGCATATAAAAAGGGGCAAAGGAACCAGTCTTCAATACATCATATTCGTTTCTCAGGGCCGTTAATTTCTTATACCAATTAATTAACGACTTATTTTCATTTCCCCAAGGATACGTTTTACGATTTTGTGGGTCTTTACCACCTGTAATACCTGCTTCATCGCCATAGTATATACTTGGCACCCCAGGAAAAGTCATTTGCCAAAGGATAGCAAGCTTTACTTTTTTAAAAGTTTCATTTAGAGCTGTTAATAGTCTTGTAGAATCATGGGTGCCTAGTAGATTCATAGCACTATAAAAATATTCTTTAGGGTAGTTTTCATAGATACCCATAATTGAATAATATACATCTTTGGCAGTTATTCGATGCTGGAGAAAATTAATCACTGCGTCCCTGAATGGATAATTCATAACAGAATCAAGCTCAGATCCTAATAAATATTCTCTACGCTGACCATAGCTGATTTTGTTGGAAGCGTCCTCCCATACTTCTCCAATCAACACCGAATCGCTATCTATGTTTTTCATAGTTTTCCAAAAGCGTTTGATAAATTCGTCGGGTAGCTCATCAGCTACATCTAGTCGCCATCCTTTAGCCCCTAAATTCATCCATGTATTTAAAACACTATTATTCCCTGTGATAATAAACTCTTGATATGAGGGGTCCAGCTCATTCACATTTGGCATGACATCGACTCCCCACCAGCATTCATAATCATCTGGATATTCTCTAAAGCGATACCACGAATAATACGGTGAGTCCTTTGACTGATATGCACCAACAGATGGATAGTTTCCTTCTTTATTAAAATATATACTGTCACTACCTGTATGGCTAAATACACCATCGAGAATAATTTCAATCCCTAAGCTATTTGCCTTAATACATAGCTCTTTAAATAATTCATTTGTTCCAAAGGAGGAATCAACTTTATGATAGTCACCAGTATCATACTTGTGGTTACTTGGTGCTTCAAAAATCGGATTTAAATAAATAATCGAAACACCTAACTCCCTTAAGTAAGCAAGTTTTTTAATAACCCCTAATAAATTACCACCGAAGATATCCCAGCGTACTACGCGATTGCTATCACAATCTCGGATATAATAGGGCGTGTTGTCCCAATGGGCGTGAATTAAGCTTTCTTTTTTAGGGTTGTCAATTGTTTTATCTTCATTGCCGTTATAAAAACGGTCAACGAATATTTGATAGATAATAGCATCTTTATACCAATTTGGAGATTTTGCCACTGGCTCAAATACAGTAATTTGATATGTTGGCGGTATATGTGAATATATTTCTCCTACACCAGTCCTACCCGAACTGTGTTTTCCGTAATAGTAGGTTTGCTGTAATTCTTTTATTATGAAGTAATACCACATGAGTGTTGCTTTGTCAGGTGCTTTAATATTAATTTCATATATACTTAAATTGTCTTCTTCGTCGATACACGTAAGCTCATATTGATTATCCCCTAACCCTTCAATATGCAAGCTGATTAAAACTGCGGACACCTGTATATTTGTGGCAATTTTAATTCTCAATCTAACATGTTGACAACAGGGAACTGCCCCAAACGGCATGCGATCATTTTCATCATAAGAATTATGCATAATTGCTGTGGTCATCGTTTAACGAATCCTCCATATTTCACTTGCATATTCTTTAATCGTTCTGTCACTAGAGAACTTACCAGACTGTGCAATATTCTCAATAGCCATCTGCGTCCATTTATTCTGATTCATATATGCCTGGCCTGCCTTTAGTTGGGCATCAACATAAGGAATGAAATCTTTCAGAACAAAGTATTCATCATTATCTATTAACAGTGAATCATAGATATCCTTAAAATCTCCAGCCTGTTGAGCAACCTCTCCTGTTATTAACTGTTCCATAACTTTTCTTATTCTTGGGTGCGTATTATACATATCCCAGGAGCTATATCCACCAACCTGATGGTAGTTTAATACTTCATTTGGAGTCAGCCCAAAAATAAATATATTGTCATCTCCCACCGCTTCTTCAATCTCAATATTTGCACCATCTAATGTTCCTAATGTAATAGCCCCATTCATCATAAACTTCATGTTACCTGTTCCAGAGGCTTCTTTACTTGCAGTGGATATTTGCTCACTGATATCTGTTGCAGGAATAATAACTTCAGCCATTGAGACTCGGTAGTTTTCTAAGAATACAACTTTTAGTTTGTCATTTATATATTTGTCATTATTAATTATCGACGCTACGGTATTAATGAGCTTAATTACTTTTTTAGCGAAATGGTAGCTCGGGGCTGCCTTTGCACCGAAAATAAATGTTCTTGGCGGCATATCAATAGTCGGATCTTCCTTCAAACGATTATATAAATCCATAATGTGAAGTACATTTAATACTTGACGTTTATATGCATGTAATCTTTTAATTTGTACGTCAAATATGGAGCCGACATCTACCGTAAGTCCACATTCCTTAGATATAATTTTAGCCAAATTTAATTTGTTATTGTGCTTTATGCTTCTAATCTGTTCTTGGAAGCTAGCGTCTTTTACGTATTTTGATAACTGTTGCAATTCAGTAGGATTTTTAATCCAATCACTGCCAATTAATTCTGTTATCACGTTGGCTAGTAATGGATTTGCTCTCAACAACCAACGACGATGTGTTATCCCGTTAGTCTTATTATTAAACTTTTCAGGGAAATATTGATAAAAATGCTTCATTTCCCGTTTCTTTATAATCTCTGTATGAACTTGTGCAACCCCATTAACACTATAGCTTCCTACTATCGCCAAATTCGCCATTCTAACTACGCCATCTCGAATTATCTCGACGCTGCGTAATAGCTCCCAATTGCCAGGATTATCTGCCCATACTTGTTGACAAAAACGTCTATTAATCTCCTCGATAATCATAAAGACCCTAGGCAACAACGATCTCATTAAATCAACTGGCCATGTCTCCAATGCTTCAGCTAAGGTTGTGTGATTCGTGTAAGAAATAGTTTTTGTCATAATTTCCCAAGCATCATCCCAAGATAATAACTCATCATCTAATAATATTCTCATTAACTCAGGGACCGCTAATACAGGATGTGTATCATTAACGTGAATCGCAACATTTTCAGGTAAACTGTACACATCGTGATGATGTTTTTTATGATTGTGAAGTATGCTTTGGATACCTGCACTTACCAGGAAATATTGTTGCTTCAGCCTTAAAGTTCGTCCTTCAATATGGCTATCATCAGGGTAAAGAAATTCCGTGATTGCTTCAGTAGATCGTTTATACTCAATAATTTTTCTTTGGTCATGGGTACTTATTGAATATGCATCAAAATTACCGATGATTGTCTCAGCGCTCCATAGCCTTAATGTATTTACCACTTCGTTTTTATACCCTACCACAGGCATATCATACGGTACTGCTAATACCTTTTCGTAGTTATGGTGTAGGAAGCTTAACCTTCCGTCAACTTGCTCAGTAGTCACGTAGCCACCAAATTTAACTTCCACAGCTTTATCAGATTTGCGAATCTCCCATACATTGCCTTCTTTAAGCCAGTTATCTGGAAGCTCAACCTGGTAACCATTGATAATTTTTTGTTCAAATAATCCATATTTATATCTTATTCCACAGCCATGCCCTGGTAGTTCTAACGATGCTAGGGAGTCTAAAAAGCAAGCCGCTAATCTTCCTAGTCCACCATTTCCTAACCCCGCATCAGGCTCAGCTTCTTCGATATCATCTAAATCTATGCCTAGCTCTAATAGCCCTTCCTTGCAGACATTATATATATCTAAATTTAGTAAATTACTTCCCATTAAGCGTCCTAATAAAAACTCTAGTGAAAAATAGTATACTTGCTTAACACCAGATTTTTTATAGCTTGCATTTGTGTTTATCCAATTTTCACTGATATACTCCCTTACTAGACTACCTAGAGTCTTATATATTTCCTGTGTCGTTGCCTCTTGTACCTCTGTTCCATGGAGTGCCACTAATCGTTTTTGAAATACTTGTTTAAATTCTTCTTTATTTGTTAACATCTATAGCACTCCCTCCTATAAGCTCACTATATAGATTTAGATATTCTTTAGCAGCTGCTTCCCAGCTAAAATCACTGTCCATAGCATTTTTAATGAGTTTGTTCCAGTGTTTTTTATCCTGATAAAGACTAACAGCCCTTTGAATTGTATAAAGCATATCGTGTGCATTGTAATTTATAAATGAGAACCCATTCCCAGTATTACTAATTTCATCGTAGCCTTTAATAGTATCCTTTAGTCCTCCAGTTTCTCTTACGATTGGAATTGTTCCATATCTTAGGGAAATCAATTGACTTAAGCCGCATGGTTCAAATTTGGACGGCATTAAGAACATATCAGAGCCTGCATATACCTTTCTTGCTAAACCTTCATCAAACTTAATTAAGGCCTTTACTTGATTTGGGTATTGCTCGTCAGCTTTACGGAATAGTTGCTCGTATTCTTCTTCGCCTGTTCCTAATATAACCAACTGAATTCCTTCAGCTAAAAGCTCATCAAAGACACCTTGAACTAAATCTAATCCTTTTTGCGATGTTAACCTAGAAATAATAGCTAATACTGGAATGTCTTTATCAACAGGCAATCCTAGATAGTTTTGCAACGCTTCTTTGTTTGTAAGTTTTTTATCGGGTGAAGTGCTATCGTATTGATAGAAAATTTGACTGTCGGTACTGGAATTATATAGTTCATAGTCAATACCATTAATAATTCCGATAATACGACCCTGTCTTCTAAGTACACCTTCTAAATTCTCGCCAAAGTACGAATAGGTAATTTCCTCCGCGTATGTTTTACTAACAGTTGTAACAATATCTGAATAAATTATGCCACCCTTAAGATAATTGACATTACCGTAAAACTCTAAACTCTCCGAAGTAAAGTGTTCTGATCCTAAAGATAATAAATCACCCAAAATTTCCCGAGGGTATATTCCCTGAAATTTCAGGTTGTGAATCGTTAACACAGTTTTTATATTTTCATACAATTGTTTCTGTGAATATTGAGTCTTTAGAAATACACTAATAAGTGCAGTTTGCCAATCATGACAATGAATAACATCAGGCTGATAGTCTAAATAAGGTATTGCCTCAAGTACAGCTCGCGAGAAAAAGGCAAACCTTTCAGCCTCATCATAAAAACCGTAGAGTTTATCGCGATTAAAATAGTACTTATTATCAATAAAATAAAAATGAACCCCATTATAAATTAACTCTTCAATACCACAATACTGTTCCCGCCAACCAACCTTAACAGTAATTGAAGTTTTATACTGTATTTTATCAACAAATTCCTCCGAAATAGCTCCGTACTTTGGTAATATGACCCTAACATTAACTTTATTACTATGTAATTCTTTAGGCAAAGAACCTACTACATCTGCTAAACCACCAGTTTTAGCAAATGGAACCGCTTCTGATGCGGCCATAAGTATATTCATAATTACCAAGTCTCCCCTCATAATGAGTAGTTATATAACCATGCGGCGCGCTACTACATTCGGATTGCCATCCTCATTTTTCAAAATTGCCCCCTTAGAGACAAATACTTCTTTATCTAGTATTACGTTCTCCAATACTGCATTCTCACTAATTTCACAGCGTTGCATAATGATACAATTTTTTATCTTAGCTCCTTTATGCACCTTTACACCACGGAATACAATGCTATTATTGATTTCTCCCTCAACTAAACAACCGTTAGCTATTAGTGAATTACAAACATCTGCATCCTTTAGATACTTCACAGGTGGTTCGTCTTTAATTTTCGTAAATATTTTTCCTGGTAGGTTAAATAGCTGATTTCTCGTTTCTGAATTGAGTAGTTGCATACTGTGATGATAGTAGTCTTTAATTGAAAAAATAGGTGCGACGTACCCAGTAAATTTATAGGCCGCTATTTTAAACAGATTAATATTTTTTATAATTGAATGGTTAATTAAATCAGTATGCCCCTTAATCATAGATGATTCAATTAATTCGATAAGGAATGTCCTTTTCATCACATACATATTTAAAGATATAATCGTATCTTCGCTACCACCAGCATCACGCCCATCCACATCAGACATAGATTTTATAAAGCCTTCATCATCACATCTAATAGCTTTACAATAGTTATTCCAAGTATCTGATGCTATTTGTTTTCTATTAGCACATACCACTGTAACATCTGCATTATTTTGCATATGGTATTTCAACACATCACGATAATCTATGTTTAATAGAATATTACTTTCGGTTATGATTACATATTCCTGATTACTTCGATAGAAGTAATCTAGATGCCAGTAGAAATTCTTTATATCACCCTTCATACCAGGGAAATTGTTGTAGTCAGCAGGCGGCAATAAAAATAGTCCATCTCGCTTTCGGTTCAGGTCCCACGCTTTTCCGTTTTTAACATGATCCATCAGCGAAGTGTATTTTTTATTTGCCAGTATGGCTACATTTGTTATATCAGAGTTAATCATGCTTGATAATGGAAAATCAATAAATCGGTACCTACCTCCAAAGGGGACAGATGCATTACAGCGAAATATAGTTAGATCCTGTAGCTCTTTGCAGTCATTTGCTAGGTTAATTACACCCATTATGTTACTCATATAGCAGCACCACCATCTATTGTTTTTTCATTTTCATTGCTTGTTTGATTATTATCCTTGCTAGTTTTATCATTCTGCTTGCTTAAGACGGAGTTGTTATCTATCACACTAATTTCATCACAGTCTATATTGCCAATCTGTACTCCGTCTTCAATAACAGATCCTTCGCCTATGATTGCTTTATAAATTGAGACATTCCTGCCAATTTTAACATTTGGCATAATAATAGACTCTTTAATAGAGCTTTGCGACCCAACCTCTACACCATAAAAAAGAACTGAACGGTGAATATTTCCTTCTACAACACAGCCCTCATTGATTAAACAACTAGAAACCTTAGCAGATGGTGCAATATACTGAGGTGGCTGGTTAGGATTTACAGAGTATATCTTCCAAGACGAATCATACAAATCTAAATCTGGATTTTCCTCGAGTAAATCCATATTCGCTTGCCACAGACTACTAATCGTACCAACATCTTTCCAATAGCCCTGGAACGGATATGCATACAAATTACAATCGTTGTTGAGCATTTTAGGAATAACATCTTTACCAAAGTCATTACTTGAATTTTCGTTCTGTTCGTCCAGTATTAAATACTCCTTTAAGAGCTTCCAATTAAAAATGTAAATTCCCATAGATGCCAAATTACTTTTAGCATTAGCAGGCTTTTCTTCAAATTCCGTAATCTTATAATCTTCTGAGGTGTTCATAATACCAAACCTTGAAGTCTCCTCCCAGGGTACCTCTATTACCGATATTGTAATATCAGCATTTTTCTCAATATGATAATCTAGCATTTTTGCGTAATCCATTTTATATACATGGTCGCCAGAAATAACCAATACATATTCGGGGTCATATTGGTCTATAAATCCTATGTTTTGATAAATCGCATTTGCTGTTCCCTTGTACCAATCGCCACCTTCTTGATGCATAAAAGGAGGCAAAATTGTCACACCACCATTTCGTCTATCTAAATCCCAGGGACTTCCGATTCCTAAGTATGAGTTCAATACTAGGGGACGATATTGAGTCAATACACCAACCGTGTTAATGTCAGAATTAGCACAATTACTTAACGTAAAATCAATGATTCGGTATTTACCACCAAACGGAACTGCTGGTTTAGCTAACTTCGAAGTAAACGGCGCTAATCTACGCCCTTCTCCCCCAGCTAACAGCATCGCTATACATTGTTTTTTTTGCATTTATTTATCCTCCCCATCGTTGATATTAGGTTGTATGATTATTATAGCTAACGGAGGTACAGTAACTTCTATGCTGTAGGGTTGGTTGTGCCACTTTGTATTATTAGCCTGTATAACATCAGCACTTGCCCTCTGACCCGAGCCTCCATAAGCTATTGCATCACTATTAAAAGCTTCTATATAAGTTGTATTTTCAGGCACTCCTACCCGATAGCTATGATAGACAATAGGAGTGAAATTGCAAATAATAATAACATAATCACCATTTGTAGTTTGTCTCATGAAAGCAATTATACTTTGCTCATAATTGTCAGCGTCAATCCATTCAAACCCCGCTTGTTCATGATCTAACTCCCATAGCTCTTGGCTACATTTATAGAAATGGTTTAATGACCTAACATAATCTTGTAGCTTTTTATGCATTTCATAATCTAGTAATAGCCAATCTAGCTGCTGGTTTTCGTTCCATTCTATAAATTGACCGAATTCGCCACCCATAAAGAGTAATTTTTTACCTGGGTGTGTCATCATATACCCGAGAAAGACACGCAGGCTAGCAAACTTTTGCCAATAATCACCTGGCATTTTGTTCAACAGCGATTTCTTACCATGGACGACCTCATCATGTGACAATGGAAGTAAGAAATTTTCCGAAAAAGCATAGAAAAAGGAAAATGTCAGCAGCTTATGATGCCATTTTCTATGGATGGGGTCTAATTCCATATATTTTAGCGTGTCGTTCATCCAGCCCATGTTCCATTTATAGTTAAACCCTAAACCACCCAAATACGTTGGGGCGCTAACTAGTGGCCAAGAGGTAGATTCTTCAGCCATCACAAGTGCATTTGGAGCCTGATCAAACACGACTTCATTAAGCCTCCGCAAAAAAGCAACAGCTTCTAAATTTTCATTACCTCCATATATGTTAGGGGTCCACTGACCCTCCTCTTTGCCAAAGTTAAGATATATCATACTAGCCACCGCATCCACTCTGAGTCCATCTATATGGAACATCTTTAGCCAATATAATGCATTTGAGATTAAAAAGCTTTGTACCTGTGGCTTAGCAAAATCAAAACTCAGTGTTCCCCATTCACCTTTATCGGCTTTTTGTGGATTATCATATTCATATAGTGGCATGCCATCAAACTGTGCTAATCCATGACAGTCTTTACAGAAATGACTCGGTACCCAATCCAAGATTACTCCAATATTTTTATTATGACATTCATTAATTAAGTACATAAAATCTTCAGGTTTCCCGTATCGACTAGTTACAGCGAAGTAGCCAGTTAGCTGATATCCCCAGGACCCATCATAAGGGTGTTCCATAACTGGTAGTAGCTCTATATGTGTGTAACCCATATCTACAACATAATCAACAAGCTCAGTAGCTAATTCACGATAATTCAAAAAATCTCCGTTATCCTTTCTTCTCCAAGAACCTAAATGTACTTCATAAATATTAATTGGCTGCCTGTGAGAAGATTTTTTCTCTCTATCATTTAAATACTCTTTATCAGTCCATGTAAATCCACTTAATTCTGTTATGATTGATGCACTATTGGGGCGCAACTCTGCTGCGAAGGCATAGGGATCAGCTTTCAGAACGACCTCTCCTGTATTCGAAGTAATAGCATATTTGTAGATATCTCCGACCTTTGCATTTTCTGTATAGATATACCAAATACCAGAGTTATCTATATGCTCCATTACATGAGTACTGCTATCCCAACTATTGAAGCTTCCAACGACACTGACTTGGCGTGCATTAGGAGCCCAAACTGCAAACCGCACCCCCATACATCCCCGCTTCATTATTGGATGCGCTCCAAATACTTGATAGCTATTGTATAGCTTGCCTTCTTGAAACAATTTGATTTCTTGTTTACTTGGCTTAATACGTTTCAAGACAACCCCTCATTTCCCTACTTAGTATTGCTTAAAGCAAGTTTAGCCGCACCTGTAATACCCGCTCGATTTACTAACTTTGCTAATTCAATAGTAGTATTCTGATATATTAGTGGTGTGGCTTGCTGCTTAAATCCTTTTTGAATATTAACAATCAGATGGTTACCAACACTAGCAATCCCGCCACCGATTAATATTTTTTCTGGATTAAGTATTGTTGCCACATTAGCTAAAGTGCTTCCTAGAATCTTCCCCATATCTGCAATAATATTAAGGCAATCTATGTCCCCTAGCTTTGCTTGTTCAATTACAAAGCTTGAACTAATACTACCCTGCTTTTTATAGTAATCTACTAAAACGCCTTGCTTTAGCCGCGTTGCAAGTTTTCCTGCTGCTATTGAAATGGCCTTTGCCGATACTTCAGTCTCTAAACAACCAGTTTTACCACAGGTACACTCTCTGCCGTTCTCATGCACAATCGTCATATGACCAATTTCACCAGCGAGACCAATAGAACCATGATATATTTTGTTATCAATAATGATGCCGCAGCCAATTCCCGTACCAATCGTAACTAGCATTAAATGCTTAGAATCATTGCCTGCACCTAACCAGGTCTCGCCAAGAGCTGCTAAATTTGCATCATTTTCAATAAACACAGGCTTGTTCCAAATTTTTTCTAAATCCTTCTGCAGGTTAATATTTCTTAAGCTTAAATTCGGAGCGTGTAAGATAATACCTTCTCGAAAATTTATAAATGCTGGCACTCCTACCCCTATTGCTGAAACTTGACTCCATAAAACATTGGCACCCATAATAAGCTCCTTAACCCCATTAGCCAAAGAATCTAAAAGTTCTTGATAATTGCCATTTCTAGGAGTGGGAAGCTTGCTTTCATATACAAGTTGACCACTGCTTAAGAATAAACCATTTTTTATCGTAGAGCCGCCAATATCTACTCCTATGCATAATGTATCTATAGTAAGACCTCCCTAGCAACAATATATATGTATATTCTCTATATACTGTAAATATACGTTTAAAATTTTGTAAATCCTGCATTAAAAAACCACTTTTTAGTTGTTTGTTTAAAAAGTGGTCTTTTCCGTTAAATGCTGCCAGTATTTTTTAGGCATTTTCTGCATTTGTAATTTTGGATTTATTTTGTTTTTAATCGCTATATGCTTAAAATGCTTTTGCCATAGCTGCTCGTATAGTTGCTCAGAACTAGTATGCCCTTTTATTTGCATATCTTTTGAAAACGTAGTAGTAACCCATTCCCCGTTATTATACATGACAGCCTTTTCTCTCTTTAAATCATGTATGCACCAAACTTGATTAGATAGTCTTTTGGCAAAGTGAGGAGCTAGTAATTCTACAATATCATGTTCTGGTTCTATCTTAGCATAGTAAATATCCTCACCTAAACACTGAAATCTAGCTAAACCAAGCATACGGTGGCGCTCGCGACTTACTGTCTGACTTATTTTATGTGCCAAGCGTATAGTCTCATCCTGCAAATTTTGGTCATATTCCTTACCTAGCTTCCCTAACTTCTTAAGATATCTATAGATTACTAAATATGAACCCTCTACTTCCGACAGAAACAAATAATATATCCTTTGCAGTATTTCACGTGAATTTTTATTAATTATTCCATTAAACACCTTGCTTGCTTTTTCAGAATCTGTATTTACTTCAATAACTTGAGAAAACAAATCGCCATTAAAGTCAGCTTTTGTATAAATTGCAGTCGGTTCTGATTGCTCTTTGAACGCGTGATATATAACTGTAAGTAGTCCATCAAAGCTTCCATCGAAAACATAGACAGCCAATACGATTCACCCCCTAAGCCAAATACAAGAATATAAAATATATCATATCGCTTTATCTAAAATTAAAAAAATGAAAGCTGATAGCTCTGACCTATAGTGATATTACTAGATTGTTGATTACCATATACACCAACAAGCTTATTGCGTATTCTATGCCCATCAAGACTAACGCTACCATAATACTTACCTTGACAAGTAATAAAATATTGTGCCCGCTTTAAAACAATCCCCATCTGCTTTAGTCCTTCATAGGAAATAGGTCCAAAACGTCTAGCAGTCACGATTTTTCTAGCTGATTTTATACCGATACCAGGAACCTTCAATAGCATCTCATAATCAGCTTTATTAACCTCAACTGGAAATAGCTCTATATTTCTAAGAGCCCAATCGCACTTAGGGTCGAGTGTTAAGTCTAACTGTTGTCCATAATTGTTATTAAACAGTTCATCTACATCAAAACCATAGAAACGTAACAGCCAATCCGCTTGATAAAGTCGATGCTCTCGAACAAGGGATGAACCTGATGTGGTAGGTAAGCTTGGATGCTCTACGATTGGTATATATGAGGAATAGTAGACCCTTTTTAGCTGAAAGTGCTTATACAGACCCTCAGTCAAACGTAGTACTTGATAGTCTTTATCTGGTGTCGCTCCTATAATTAGCTGTGTGCTCTGTCCAGCAGGTACAAAGCTAGGTGTTCGCTTATACTTTTTTCTATTCTCTCTTTGTTCTGAAATCTGATTACTTATATAAGTCATCGGCTTTGTAATCATTTCTTTCTTCTTCTGCGGAGCTAGCTTCAATAAACTTTCTTCCGTCGGTAATTCAATATTAATACTCATACGATCTGCATAGGTACCAGCCAGTTGAATTAGCTTCTCATCAGCCCCAGGAATAGCTTTCATATGTATATAGCCATTGAATCTATACTGTTCCCTTAATATTTTCATCGTTTGGATTAAGCACTCCATCGTGTAGTCTGGTGTATTGATAACCCCAGAGCTTAAAAACAATCCCTCTATGTAGTTTCTCTTATAGAATTCTATTGTAAGCTTTGCTAGCTCTTCAGGGGTAAAAGCCGCTCTCCTAACATCATTGGATGCCCGATTAACACAATAGATACAATCGTATATACAGTAGTTGCTATACAAAATTTTTAGTAGCGAGATACATCGTCCATCATCAGCCCAGCTATGACATATACCGCTGCTAGCTGTACTCCCTATTCCATTAGAGCTACCCCTTCTACTACTACCACTAGACGAACAGGATACATCATATTTAGCACCCTCTGTCAAAATCTCTATTTTCTCTTGTATATCCATAGCTCTACACCATCCAAAAAATTAAATGATTCTATTTACTATATTAGCACATAAACAACAAAAAGCAAACTTATGTTTGCTTTTTGAAGAGTGCTGCTTTTACTGCCTGCTCTATTTCTTTATAGCCTGTACATCTACAAATATTAGACTCAAGCCATTCTTTTATCACACTTTCATTAGCATCTGGATGGGTTTCAATTAACAGATGACTTTTCATAATAAAACCAGGCGTACAGTAGCCACACTGGAATGCAAATTCATCTACAAATGTTTGTTGTATAGGTGCGTTATTCAAGCCCTCTACTGTAGTGATTTTCTTGCCTACCGCTTCAATTGCCAGCATCAGACATGCTTTTATTGGTTTTCCATCAATTCCAATTGTACAAGTTCCACAATCACCATGCAGGCAGCCAGGTTTAGCCCCTGTAAGTCCGAACTTTTCGCGTAAGACTGCTAGTAAAGTATCAGCATGCCTGACGTATGCCGTTCTTTTTTCACCATTGATATCAAGTGTAATCTCTGATTTATACATTTACTTCACCTTCTAACGACATTAGAATATCCTCTAAGGTTTTATATAAGACAAACTGCCGATACTCTGCCGAGCCCTCTACATCGTCAATGATAATATCAGGTATAGTTGCCATAGCATCATTTATGCGCTCATCTAATGGCGCTGCCTGATTATTAATTGCCATCTCCATTTCTAAGCACCTAAAAGGATATGAACAGAGACCACTGATTGCTAGTCGAATCTGATTGTTAGATGCATTCATTGCTACTATTGTCATTAATGGATACCCGATATTACCCTGCTTTCTTCTTTTCACGCTACGATATGGATATGTTGCCCATTGCTGATCTACGATAACTTGAATAAGAAATTCTCCAGCCTTAGCTTGCAAGCTACCATTAAAAACCTCAGATAAATATACTTTTCTTTGACCACCTGGACCTGCTAATACAACTTCTGCATCTGCAAGTAATAACGGCAATACCCCCTCGCGATAGATAATCTGACTACAAATGTTTCCACCTAGAGTGATTTTATTTCTAACTGTGTGGTCGGCTACTTCACCTATTGTTTTTGTTAACGCAGGGAACATATTTTTATTTTTAATTTCTGCTAGTGTAAGGGCCGAACCAAATACAAGCTTGCCATCTTCAATTTTTGCTATATTGCATTCATAGATTTCTTTAATATCTATAACTGCATCTGCATAAACCTGATTTAATCTTCCTAAGGTAATAATCTCAGTCCCCCCTGAATAATAGAGAACATTCCTACCCTGTGACTTTAATTCCTGATATAAACTCACTGCTTGCGCAATGTTTTGTGGTTTATGGTACTCGAAATCAAAAGGAATCACTTAATATCACCTGCTTGCTGTGTGATTTTCCAAACATTCTCTGGCACAAGTGGCAATCTATTAATATTACAGCCAGTGGCAGTCGATAAGCTGTTAGCAAGGGCAGCAGGCATACCAATCAAGCCATGCTCACCTAAACCCCTGGCCCCATAAGCAGCGTCCAGGTGCGGTGTATCAAGAAAATCGATTATATATTCGGGGTGTTCACCAAAGTGGGTTGGAACGTAGGTGCGAAGTCTAGGGTTTAAAACCTTCCCTTGATTATCAAACTCAAAGGATTCTCGTGCTGCAAAGCTTAATCCCATACTCATAGCACCCATAACTTGACCTAATGCCGCTTTTTGATTTAGCACTTTCCCCACATCAATAACTGAATATGCTTTGAGGATTTTATATGTATAGGTGCGCGTATCGTATTCGATTTCAACACCCTGGGCTCCGACCGTCCACTCTGGTCCAGGTTTGCCTGCTCCCGTTTCGTGATGCATGTGTGTTAAATGCCTTAGTATATAGTCACCTCTACCCACTATTTGACCACCTATAGCATTACCATTTGGATTTTTATATCCATAGGCAATATCTTTAATATGACAAAACACTGACGGCTCATCTCTTATAAACACTTTTCCATCGGCTACTTCTAAATCTTCAGCTGCACAAACCAATACATGGGTAGCAACGTCCTTCAATTGCTTTATTAAGTCATCTACTGCTTTAATGACAGCCCTTCCTGCCATAAAAGTCCCTCTACTTGCTACTGTCTTCCAATGCTCTGGAGTAGTCTGTGTGTCTACTTCCATCCTCACATAAACCTTGTCTATATCCATGCGCATCCTATCAGCAACCATTTGCGCTAAGACAGTCTTCGTTGCTGTACCTATTTCAATTACACCTGATATTAAATTTATACTACCGTCAGGATTAAATGTAAGAATAACCCCCGAGCTTGCATGTGTATCAATTGTAGAAGTCTTCCATATAGAGCTGATTCCTTTAGCACGGATTTTAGTACTGTCTAATTGTATTCGTTGCCCCTCATCCCACCTCATTAATTCCTTTAGCCTTGTTATGCATTTCTCAACGTTGCCGATATTGCTTTTATTAAGGGTCATTTGTGTTGGCGTTGTATGTCCAGGCTTTATAGCGTTTCTTAGTCGTAATTCCAATGAATCTATACCGACCTTTTGTGCAAGCATGTCCATAGCTCTTTCAAACACAAATAAAGCTTCTGAATGACTAAAACCTCGAAAGGCCGTCGCATATGGGTGATTTGTATAAACTGCCAACGAATCACAGCTAATATTTTCTACATTATATGGTCCTGTACAACTCACCGCTGCTGCCCTGGCAATCGTAGCTCCCTTATCTGAATAGGCACCTGTGTCAAATAAATATGTAATCTCCGCTACCTTCAAAATGCCTTCCTTGTCACAACCTAGTTTAATATTCGCATCTAGTCCGATATGTACAGGTGAAGTAATCATATCCTGCTCCCTAGAGTTAAAAAGCTTTACAGGCTTGCCACCAACAGCCTTAGATGCTAGATACGCTATTAACTCTAGTTGGATAGGTACTTTCCCGCCATATCCTCCACCAACCAGTGGAGTATTGACAATGATTTTCCCGACATCTAAACCTAAGTATTCGGCTAGCTTCTTCTTAACCATAAATGGACCCTGTGACGTAGAACCAACTATTACCGTACCATCTTTTTTTATTTCAGCAGTTACACACCTGGTCTCCATAGCAATATGATCAGAAGGTGAAAAAGAAAAACTAGATTCTACACGATGGTAACTTTCTGCCCAGCCCTTATCTATATCACCTTTACGAATTTTTTCTCTATTTGCAACATTCGTGTTTGGCTCTGGATAGACATGTTGAATTTTCTTATATTCTTCTAATTTCTCATGCACTAACGGCGCATTTTCTGCTAATGCCTGAGTCGGATTATTTACAACTGGCAAAGGCTCGTACATTACAGTTATTAAATCTGCAGCCTGTTGCGCTATTACAGGGGTGTCAGCTACCACAGCCGCTACTGGTTCTCCGTGATATCTAACTCTTTCAACAGCAAGAATCGGTCTGTCTTGAATCTCTTCCCCTGTTAACGGAACTTCTTTGCCAGTAATAATTGCCCGAACACCAGGTATTTTCCATGCATTTTCTGTATTTATAGAGTTAATTTTCGCATGGGCGTATGTACTTATTACAAGCTTAATGTGTAGCATCTCTACAGCTTGTTTATCTTCAAGGTATTTTGCTGAACCTGAAACTTTATCATAGGACTCTTTCCGGATTACGCTGTTACCAATACTCATTGTGTTCCTCCCTAGACAATTGCATTACTAAAAGTATTGCCTGCTAGATAGACTTTAAAACACAATTATTTCTAAATTGTACTTGCACAGACGTGCACAACAAATCATATGATGAGTTATATGCCTAAAAACAGGGAGGAATCTTATGTCAGGATTATTAGCAGCTTTGGGATTAATGTTTCGTGAAGTTTGGCTATTGTTTTCCTATATTAAGAACAACGCATTCCCTTCACCATTAAATGCAGCGGAAGAGAAAAAAGCGTTAAAAAATTTCCGCAATGGTTGTGAAGCATCAAGAGAAAAATTAATTAAGCATAATTTACGTTTAGTAGCACACATCGTCAAAAAATTTGAAAATACAAACGAAGATAACGATGATTTAATCTCTATTGGCACAATTGGTTTGATTAAGGCCATTAACAGTTACCAGATGAATAAAGGCACGAAGTTAGCAACCTACGCCGCCAGGTGTATTGAAAATGAGATTCTTATGCATTTACGCTCTACAAAGAAGACTAAGAAGGATGTTTCCCTCCACGACCCTATAGGTCACGATAAGGAGGGTAATGAAATTACGCTTATAGATGTGTTAAAAACAGAGGATTCAGAGGTAGCCGATGAAGTAGCCCTTACTTTAGAAAAGCAAAAAGTTATTGAGCATTTGGATATATTAAATCATAGAGAGCGGGAAGTAATAATAGCTCGTTATGGTATATATGGAGAAAAAGAAAGAACCCAAAGGGAAATTGCTAAAAAACTAGGTATCTCCCGTTCTTATGTTTCACGAATAGAAAAAAGAGCACTAAATAAAATGTTTAATGAGTACTATAAAAAACAATTAAGATAATCAGTGCTTTAAGTTTTTAAATTGATACATTTTTTTATCAGCTAATTTTATGTAGTCATTTACCGATAGGTTTTTATTCAAAGGATATTCTACTATCCCATAACTAAGGCCTATCTTATATTTTTTTGCAGTTTTGTTGAAAGAATCAATCTTACCTCTTATTCTATTCCAAACCTCTTCTGCAGATTTCATATTGGTGTTTGGAAAAATTATAATAAACTCATCTCCAGCAAAACGGAAGGCAATATCATATTTTCTGATATTGTCTTTAATTATGTTGACTGCATCAATAATCAAATTGTCACCTTCTATATGTCCAAAGGTATCATTGACTTTCTTTAATTCATCAATATCAACAAAGCATATTGTTAAAGGCTTTTTAGTTTCCTTGGTTAGTTCAATCTCTTGTGAAAGTAAAATAATTCCTTCTCTGCGATTAAGAATTTCTGTCATATCATCGCGCTGCGCATAATATTTCCATTTCTCTAGCTCAAGCTTGGTTTTTTCTAATTCTTTATGCATTTTTTCAATTTCTTTTGAGAAGTCTTTATAATTTTGCTTTTGGTCCAAGCTAATCACCTCAATTCAAAACAATACTATCTTTATATTATAATATACATAATGTCAAAGTTTGTTGAATTTTATCAGTCAGAAATATATTTTACGATATCAGAAAAAATATTGATTGACGTTCCTGTTTGTTCCCAGGAAGCTACGTCCTCAATGATTATAGCTATTGAGTATTGTGGATATTTATCTGGGAAGTATCCTGTAAACCAGCGATTTACTCTGCCTGTTTTGCCAATCTCAGCAGTGCCCGTTTTGCCAGCAGCAGCTATTCCTTTTGTATGAAGTTGACTAGCTGTGCCATCTTCTACAACGGCTGCTAATAGCCGTTGCAATTGATAGTAGCTGTGTCTGCCGATGTTATTTGTAACTGATTTATTATTATATTTATGAATAGTATGACCACTTTTACTCTGTAATTCACTTACAATTCGAGGTTGGTTGTGTTTACCATAGTTGGCGATGATAGCCATCATATTCGCTGCTTGTATTGGCGTCATCCGCACATCCTGCTGACCTATACCCGTATTAGCCAATAATTGCTGATTTTCACCCTTGACTTGAAATATAGAACCTTCCTCTTCGTTATAAAGCTGTAGGCGGTTCATATTTAGGTCGTAGTAGCTAACTACATCACCCAAACCTAGTGCATTAGCGTATTTGAGAATATTCTCTCTGCCTAATTTAATAGCAAGCTGAGCAAATGTGGTGTTACATGACTCTGCAAATGCCCTTAGTAATGTTAAATCTCCATGCTCTTTCCAGCACTGCAAGCTTTGGCCGTTTGTAAACTCTAAACTACCACTACAATAAAATTGATCATGTATAGTTGCTATCCCCTCTTCTAGAACACCGAGTGCTATAACTGTTTTAAAGACTGAGCCTGGGAAGCTTGCCGTCGTAGCACGATTTCTCGTATTTTCATATTCATCCATTATAATTTGATTCGGATTATAATCAGGTCGACTTGCCATTGCTACAATATCTCCAGTATTAACTTCTAAAACTACTATCGCACCTTTCTCAACATTATATTTATCTAATAAACGCTCACTATATTCCTGCAAATTATAGTCTAAAGTAGTTATAATGTTTAAGGGTCTATGTTGATTTTGATTGCCTTGTATATTCATTCCAAGTCCATAGAATGGATGTAAATTCAAATTTCGATCCTGATATATGTAATAAGAAAGATATTTAGCACCTTCACTTTTAATCTCTAGCTCATAGTTATACTCTAGACCTTTTTTTCCTACAACATCAGTCACACTATATACTCCTGCAGCCAAATACTCAGCAAAATTAGCATTTATTAACGCCGAATCTTCACCGATGAAGCCTACTATATGCTTAGCAATCATATCTTCTGGGTAGCGTTCTTTTGCATCAACAAACATTGCACCTGACAAATTAATGTCCTTAATTTCATTAATTAAATTAGTATTAATATCTATAATTTGATTATTAATCGTCAGTAATTGCGGATAACTGATGTTTGTAATTTTATTTAATAACAGTGCCTCATCAATTTCTAATACAATTGCAAGCTCTCTGATTTTGTAATCTTCTGTTGTTATGTCTAATCTTCTAGGTAGTAATAATAACGCGAGTTTTTCCCTTCCAGTTATCGGGGTATAATCACGGGCTAAAACATCTCCACGCCCAATGTCTAATAAAACGCTTCTAGATCTTTGCTCAATTGAATTGGCTACCAAGTCCACTCCTTGATACCTGCCGCTAGAAACTATTTGTATATATCCCAAATGTATTATAATCGCAACTAGGCTCGCGCTAATAATAAATAATAGTAAAATTATACGCCGAATATGAAATAGACGCGACGACTCATTAACCATAAAATAAACCCCCTAATATAATCACAGTATGACCATACTTATTAGGGGGTAAACAGCTATAGATTTTCTTTTCGCATTAAATAGTTAGCTTCAACGGGCTGGGCCATTTTCAACTGTAGTATTTCTAAAGGATGGGGAGCAACCTCCACTGGCTCTCCATTGTCATTATATAATTCCTCTACTATTTGGCTGAAAAACACACCACCTGGGCCAATAATCTCTATCTCATCACCTATCCTAAAATGGTTTCTTTGCTCTATTATAGCTAACTGAGTAAGTGGGTCATATTCAAGAACCATACCAATAAAATCATATTTTCTAAGCTTCTCCCCAGGTTTGTACATTTGCTCGTTATGTGTCGGATGTGCAAAATAAAAGCCTGTGCTGAGCGGTCGATGGGACGCTTTCTGTATTTCTTTAATCCAATCAGGATTCAATTTAAAGTTATCAGGATTAGAGTAGAAATTGTCTATTGCTTGTCGATACACGTTCGTAACCGTAGCAACATAATGAATACTCTTCATTCTTCCCTCTATCTTAAAACTTTTAACACCAGCTTGTATTAACTGCGGAATATATTCTACCATACAAAGATCCCGTGAATTCATTATATAGTGTCCTTCAGTTGTTACTATTTGATTCTGTTGGTTATTAGCCTGTACGCGATAGTTCCATCTGCACGATTGTGCACAGCCTCCCCGGTTTGCATCTCGATTAGCCATATAATTTGATAGCAAACAGCGCCCCGAATAGGCCACACACATCGCACCATGAATAAAACATTCAAGCTCAACTTTAACCTGTTGACCAATTTCACTAATCTCTTCAAAGCTTAATTCCCGTGCCAATACAACACGTTCAATTCCTGCTTCTGCCCAAAATCTAACTGTTTCATAATTAGTCGTACTCATTTGCGTGCTAACATGTAAAGGCACGTTAGGTATGACTTCCTTGGCCGCTAAATAAACAGCTGGATCAGCAAATATAATTGCGTCTATCCCTGTTTCTTCTATACCTATAAGATAATCTTTTAAATTCTTAAGATCTTCATTATGACAAATCATATTAGCGGCAACATACACCTTAGCTCCGTGTTTATGGGCGAATTCTACTCCTTCGCGCATATCATCTTTACTAAAGTTACCTGCTGCTTTGCGTAAGCCAAACTGTTCACCAGCAATATAGACAGCATCAGCACCATAGCGAATAGCAATTTTTAATTTTTCAAGATTGCCTGCAGGAGCTAGCAACTCAGGCTTATCATTGTTGTGTTGTAGCATATGTATCACCTCTTAATACTGACGGATAGTCCGTCGCCAATTGAATAGAAAGTAGTTTGCCAGCCATCATTATTTTTAAGCATGTGATTGTATGCTTGTATCTTTTTAACTAATGGTGCCAGCTTCTTAGTAGGTGCCTTTATTCCCGCAACCATCCCATGAAAAAACACATTATCTGTTATTACAATCGAACCCTTGTCAGTCATTGCATCTATTTCTTGAAAATATTTTTTATATTGACCTTTAGCCGCATCTATAAACACTAAATCAAAGTTATACTGTTTTGCTAATGTTGGGAGAATATCATTGGCATCTCCGTGATGTACCCGTACCCGTTTATCATACCCCAAATCTGCAAACAGACCCCTTGAACGCTTAACTCTATCTTCATCAATCTCAATTGTATCTATCTGAGCCTCACTATTATCATGAAACCACAATGTTGAGTAACCAATGGCTGTCCCAACCTCTAGAATGTTTTGAGGTTTATATAGGGAGCAGATTAATCGTAAGAAGTATCCAGTCTCTTCAGGGATAATAGGTATTTTTTCTGCAATCGCTATTTCCTCAAGTTTTGTGTATGTCTCAGTTCTTGCAGGTTGAATAGTTCTCATATATTTAATTAAATCTTCATTTATCATGATTAAACCACCCACTATATAGTTATTATTAATATTTAAAAGTAAGGCTAAGCCATCTAAAGTACGAAATATAATATATCACATTTTACCAAGACTTACGAATCTCTTTTTAATACAAAAATTAATACAAAAATAATACAAAAAGATAGTAAAGAATCTTTTAACAAGTTTCTTTACTATCTTTAGACTTATTTAGAACACATTAACATTCAAAACAATCTACTTTTTCTTTTAGGTCTTGTGCTATTTTTGTTAATTGTGAAACAGTAGCACTTATTTCTTGTAATGTTGCACTTTGTTCCTCAGACATCGAAGCCATTGTTTGTGTGCCATCAGCAGTCTCTTTGGCTACATCGTTTACGACTTCAATTTTCTCTACGAGATTTCTACTAACCTGCTGAATGTTTTGAACTGAGTCGCTAATGTCCTTAACTTTTACGCTAACTTCGTTCGAGGAGTTGCGTAACTCTTCGAAGAAACTACTAGCCTGCCTTACACTAGCTACCCCTTCTTCAATACTAACAACATTGCTTTCTACTTCTTTAACCGCATCATCTATCTCTAGTTGAATGTCTTTAACAAGGTTAGCAATCTGACCAGTTGCTTGGGACGATTGCTCTGCTAGCTTACGAACCTCATCTGCTACGACCGCAAAGCCTCGACCATGTTCACCAGCTCTTGCTGCTTCAATACTTGCATTTAATGCTAATAGGTTGGTCTGCTCTGCTATGTTCGAAATCATGCTAATAATGTTACCGATTTCTTCTGAACGTTGACCTAGGTTTTTCATCTTATCTGCTGTGTCATGACTCTTATCGTTAATTTGTTCCATTTGGGAAATGGAACTCTCAATTTTGACCTTACCACTATCAGCAATTTCAACAGATTTATACGAACTATCATAAGCTTCAGAAGCATTTTCAGATATTCTTACGATACCCGTATTGATATCTGACACTATATTAACCGTTTCATCTACGGCACTTGTTTGGCTGTTGGCGCCATCAGATATCTGGTCAACTGTTGCTGCCATATGCTCACTGGCTTTAGCTTGTTCACTTGATGCTGCATCTAAATCCTTTGCCGATACTAAGACTGTCTCAACACTGTGATTAACATCCTTAATCAAATTGCCTAATTCATCAATCATACTGTTATATGATTTTGCTAATTCACCTATTTCGTCGTTACGATTTAATTCAATTCTGTGCTTGAAATTCTTATTCTCAGCATGCTTAATTCCTTCACTAATCTTAGCAATTGCCCTTGCGAAGTTAGTTGAAACCCTCATAGCCTGTAACATAGAAACAATGATTGCACCTAACGCAATATAAATCATACCTCTCTGAGCGTTCCAAATCATATCAGTAACGAATTCCCTAGAAGCACCAACATACCAAATACCAATAATGTCGCCATCTGCGTCTCTAATCGGCTCATAAGCAGTCTGATAGGTGTGACCAACAACATCTGCTTCTCCCACAAAGGTCTCTCCACGGTTTAATACAGCATTCCCAACCACATCTGAGATTTGTGTCCCTACTGCTCTATTGCCTTCAAGGGTAATTACATTTGTTGTTACCCTTGTGTCCCCAAGAAAGATAGTAACTGTATTTCCTGTAAGCTCACCAATGTAATCAACAATTTCAAAATTCTCATTCATTCGTACATCGCCTTTAAATAGTTCCCCGTCTCTAATATTCCACGGCCCTGGATATGTTGCATCTATAATTGCTCGACCAGTAGCCAAATCAGAGGTTACTTTGGTTAATGCAGCATGTTCCCCACTATCCTGTAATACAAATTGTAAGAATCCCATAACGATTGCCATATTCACAATAACTACCATGGTTATAGCTAATAAAATCTTGCCTCGTAAGCCTTTAAACATTCTCATTTCCTCTATTCCTCCTCGCCAACTATTATTAGTTTTGCTGCATTAAAGATTAGCGTATCTACTACCACGATCCTCGGCTCATCGCATCATTACTTCTATGCTCGGCGTATGTCTTTGAAAAATGATGTTCATTTGTACCGTCTTTCTTAGTTACAAAGAAATAGTAATCATGTTGTTCAGGGAAAATTGTCCCCTTTAAGGAAGCTCTACCTGGATTAGCTATAGGTGCAGGTGGTAAACCTTCGTTCTTATAAGTATTAAATGGACTGTTTACTTCTAAATCAGCAAATGTAATAATCTCCCTTTGTTTACCTAGAGCATATTGAACTGTAGCACAGGATTCAAGCTTCCAAGCAGACTCTAGTCGATTATGGAACACCCCTGCAATTATTGGTCTTTCAAAGTCTACCACAGCTTCACGTTCAACAATCGCGGCCAATATTACAGCCTCATATACAGTTAAACCTATTTCATTTAGTATAGTTTTCCATTCTGGCTTAAATTCAAGTTCAAACTGCCGTAGCATTCTTATTATTATTTCTTCCTCAGAAACACCCTTAAGCATTTCGTAGGTTTCTGGAAATAGAAATCCTTCTAAGGTGTAATTAGCTTTTGTATCCTCAGGAATTTCATCTATGAACCAAAAGTCGTAGTCTCGACTATTTGCTGCCTGTAGAAATTTTTCCTCGTCTATAATACCTTCATTGGCTAACTTCCTAGCTGTCTGCTCGATAGTATAACCTTCAGGTACTGTAAAACGAATCGTTTCTTTAGCAACAACATTCCCACTCGACAGAGCATATAATAAATCGTCAACTGTAGAACCTTGCTGTAGCTGATAATCTCCAGCTATAATTTGAATGCCTTCATGCTGCCAACGAATATAGTAAGCAAGCATTTCAGCGTTTCGAATCAATTCATGCTCCTCTAAAATTATCGTAGCGTTTCTCACAGAAGATCCAGCAGGAATATGAACTTCTATAATTTCATTACCTTCAACAGGCTCAAGCTGGTTCCAAAAGTATTGGTAAACAAAATAGCTCCCACTGCCAATTACCAGTATAAGTGTAGCAATCACAATCAAAGCAACTCTAATATATTTATTCATTTTCAAATCTCCTTAGTAGTAATAGTACCATAAATATTTCATAAATTGACTATGATTTTATACTTTTTTATTTTTTAAACTTTAATTGATATTTTACCACACTTATTAGAAAAAGGGCGCAATTATGCGCCCTTTCCGTATTGAAAAATTTGTATTAAAATTAGTCTTGCTCTTCTTCATCAACGAGTTTATCGTATTCAGCCGCAACTCTATCCCATTCTGCATCATCTTCAATTTCTTGAAGTATATCATTACCATCTTCATCTTGAGCAATTCTTAAGATAATAGCTTCTTCCTCAATTTCTTCATCAACGTCTGTTGCTTCTGGTTGAATTAATGGTAACAGTACAGCATAGTTAACTTCTTCAACTTCTAAAATAGTAAGTAACTCAAACTCATGCTCGTTTCCTTCTTCGTCTGTTAATACTACTGTTGATTCTTCATGCTCATGATCATGCTCGTGGTTTGTCATAAATATCACCTCTTCTATTTTGCTTGTTGGGTATCTAGGTACCCTTGTAATATAATCACGGCCGCCATTTTATCTATAACCTGCTTCCGCTTCTTACGACTAACATCTGCGGCAAGCAATGTTCTTTCAGCAGCAACCGTTGATAACCTTTCGTCCCAGTAGATAACTGGTATGCCTAACTCATTTGCGATAGTCGTGCCTAGCTCTTGTACCAATTCTGCCCTAGGTCCTAGTGTTCCATTCATATTTTTAGGAAGACCAGCAACAATTCTTTCTACTTCATATTGCTCTTTTATTTCCTGTAAACGCCGTAAATCATCTGCAAGTTTTTTTCTGTGAATTGTTTCTAGTCCTTGAGCAGTCCATAGCATTTCATCACTAAGTGCAACGCCAATTGTCTTATCGCCTATGTCTAATCCCATAATCCTCATAATTAGTATACTCCTCTGGCATCAATCTAAAACCATAAAACTAGTAATTATAGTACTTTAATAAAAAAATGAGGACATACACTACCGCAATAACCACATAATCTACATAGCTTATGATTTACTATTGCTCTATTATTATGTATTGTTAATGCGTTAGCTGTACAGCGTTTAACACATTTAGCACAGCCTGTACACCATTCTTCGATTAAAAGACTTCGCGGCTGTTGCTGTAGACCTTCAATATGTACATTATGTATTTCCTGATTGTTAAAGATAGCTACATTATACATCAGTTCATTTAAATTCTGAACACCTATCGCAATCGTATCAAGTGTATCACAACCTAACACAAAATCAAGAGCTTGATGTGTATTTGGTATTAAATGTCCACCAGCTAAAGCCTTCATACCAATAATCCCAATACCTTTTCTGTGGGCAGCACTTATTGCTTCTGTCATCTGCTGACGATTACCATCTATAATCCCAATTCCCGCTTGATTGTAAATAGGCATAATACAATCAATTCCCTCTAATTTGGCCGCAGCATAAACGGCTTCAATCGAATGACATGATATCCCAACGGCTTGGACTAGTTTTTCTTCTTTGGCCTTTAACAAATACTCATATGCTTCTGAATGTCCTTTTAATGTTGCTTCTGATTCTTGTTCATGTAATAAAAATACGCTGATTTGCTCGACTCCAAGTTCATTTAGTGCCTTATCCAAGCTATACTTCATCATATCAGCAGAATAGGCATATGATTTCGATATAATATGAGGATAATCATTTGCACTTAGCTGCTCTAATGCCCTTTTAATATAAGGGTAGGTTTGATATAGCTCTGCAGTATCTAATATATTTACCCCTTGTCTTACTGCTTCGACAATTATATTAGCGCCTTCTTCAATAGATAAATTCCTTTGTAATGGACCCATAGTTAAAGTGCCGAGACACATCCTCGACACTTTTAATTTGTTAGAGCCAATATACCGATGCTCCATGATTAAGAATCCGCCTTTTTGTGTTGCTTTAAGTAAGACGTTACAAGCTCCTCAATCAGGTCATCCCTTTCAATTTTCCTAATTAAATTCCTAGCGTTGTTGTGTCTAGGAATGTACGCAGGATCTCCTGATAATATATATCCGACAATTTGATTAATCGGGTGGTATCCCTTTTCTTTTAGGGCTTCATATACTGTCAGCACAACATCACGAGGTTGGAGTTCATTCTCGTCTGCTTTTACATCAAATCTCATGGTATGGTCAATTGATGTTCTATCGTTACTCGAAGTCAACATCCTCACCCTCTTTCTTAGGTTCTAAGCTTACCTTTCCTGTCACCGCTACTACTTTATCTGGCTAATTATAATTTCGGACGATTTCTGGATTGCCTCACCTAGTTTAGAAGCGTCTTTTGCACCTGCCTGTGCCATATCTGGACGGCCACCACCACCGCCACCACAGATACTAGCAACCTCTTTGATCAATTTACCTGCATGAACGCCACGTTCGATTAAATCACTCGTAACGTACGCTGCTAGGCTAACCTTATCGTTCTTTACACTACCAAGAATTATTACTCCAGTTTCAAGCTTTTGCTTCAACTCATCTACAGTAGTCAATAATTCCTTCATATCAGCATCATTGATAACCTGAGCAAGAACTGGCACGCCTTGAACACTTACAAGCTTGTTGATTAAACCTGTCGCTTCATAGCTGCTTAACTTTCCTTTTAGTGACTCGTTATCCCGCTGAAGCTGCTTAATTTCGTCCTGTAGCTGAGATATTCTCTTAGGAACATCGTCTACTTTTGTTTTAAGACTAGAAGCTACCCTTTCCAACATATTATACTTTTCATCAAAAAATGAAAAGGCTTTTTTACCAGTAAATGCTTCTATTCTACGAATACCTGCACCGATTCCTGATTCGCTTGCGATTTTAAACAGACCGATTTCTGCTGTATTAGCTACATGACAACCACCGCATAGCTCCATACTATAGTCGCCTACAGATACCACACGAACATCATCACCATATTTCTCACCAAATAAAGCCATAGCGCCTTTTTCTTTAGCTGTTTCAATATCCGTTATTTCACAAGACACAGGTATGCTTTTCCAAATATGTTCATTAACAATGTTCTCTATCTGTACTAGCTCCTCTGATGTCAAACTAGATAGATGTGAGAAATCAAATCTTAGTCGGTCTGCGCTAACTAAAGAGCCTGCTTGGTTTACGTGTTCTCCTAGGACCTGCTTTAGTGCTTTATGTAGTATATGAGTAGCTGTATGGTTCTTAATAATACCTTTTCGACTATTAGTATCAACCTTAGCAGCAATTATACTACCTACATTTAAACTTCCTTGTGTGATTTTGACACGATGGATATTTTGTCCATTTGGTCCCTTTTGGACGTCTAAAACATCTGCACTTAATCCATCGTTAGCACATATAGTACCAACATCGTTGATTTGCCCACCACTCTCCGCATAAAACGGAGTTTGATTAAGAATGATATGAACCTCTTGATGTTGTTCAGCTGTTTGGACTAGCTTTTTATCGGAAAAGATTGCAATAATCCTTGCTTCTGCTTCAAGGTTATCATAGCCGACAAATTCACTAGGCTCTTTAAACTCAGCTATTTCTCCGCCTTGAACCTGCATGCTGCTCTCATCCTGACGAGCATTTCGTGCACGTTCACGTTGCTCATTCATATATTTCTCAAAGCCTTCTTTGTCTACCGTAAATCCGCTCTCTTCTGCTAGATCTTCAGTTAAATCTACCGGAAATCCATAAGTGTCATAAAGCTTGAAGGCAGCTTGTCCATTGATTTCATTTATATTTTGTTGTTTGTAATCATTTAACATGTTCTGAAGTATTACTAACCCATCGTTTAGAGTCTCATGAAAACGTTCTTCCTCTGTACGGATTACTTTTTGCACGAAGTCTAGATTATTCTGTAGTTCTGGATAATAATCCTCCATTATATTAGCTACAACTGGTGCAAGCTTAAATAGAAAGGCATCTTCTAGGCCTAATACTTTACCAAAGCGTACAGCTCTACGTAATAAGCGTCTAATGACATAGCCTCTGCCTTCATTGCTCGGCAACACCCCTTCTGACACCGCAAACGTAACGGTACGTGCATGGTCAGCTATTACGTTAAAAGCTACATCATATTCCTTTTTTACCTTATATTGTTTACCGGCCAACTGTGACGCTTGTTCAATAATTGGAAATAATAAATCAGTTTCATAGTTAGTGTCGACATCCTGTAATACAGATGCCATACGCTCTAGCCCCATACCAGTATCAATATTCTTCTTCGGTAATGGAGTATAACTTCCATCAGGGTTGTGGTTATATTGGCTAAACACTAAGTTCCATATTTCTAAATAACGGTCACAGTCACAGCCCGCTTTACAACCTGGTTCATTACAGCCAAAGCGCTCACCGCGATCATAGAAAATCTCGGTATTAGGTCCACAAGGGCCCTCGCCTATATCCCAGAAATTCTCAGACAAGCGAATAATTCTATCCTCTGGTATGCCAATAACCTGATTCCAAATTGTAAAGGCTTCATCGTCTTCTGGGTGGATTGTTACAGACAAGCGTTCCTTATCCATCTTCATAACGTCTGTTAAAAACTCCCACGCCCATGCAATAGACTCTTCTTTAAAGTAATCACCAATTGAGAAATTCCCAAGCATTTCAAAGAAAGTATGATGCCTAGCCGTACGTCCTACATTTTCAATATCGTTAGTACGAATTGACTTTTGTGAGTTCGCTATCCTAGGATTCTTAGGTATTTCACGTCCATCAAAGTATTTCTTTAATGGCGCCATTCCACAGTTAATCCACAATAGGGTAGCATCATCTATGGGCACCAACGGAGCACTTGGTACGATTTCGTGATTTTTAGAAGCAAAAAAATCCAAAAATTGTTTGCGTATTTCACTTGCTTTTAATGGCTTCAACTCTAATCCCTCCATAATCTGAAAATATTACATTTATCTAGTTGTGTTAAAATTTATCTCGTTGTGTTAAAAATTCTGCTTTGTAAATAAAAACCCCTCATCCAGTTCCGGGACGAGAGGATGGTCTCTATGTATTATAAAAGCTAGTTCTTGATAATTATATCGAGGGACGTTTACTGTGTCAATGCTTTGTTTGAGTATAATAGGTTACTAGGTGCTGCGTAACTACCTTCAGTACAGCTAATACAGGGACTGCAAATATTAACCCTAGTACTCCAGCTATTTGCCCACCTAATAGTAAGGCTAAAATAATACTTAAAGGGTGTAGTTGTAGCTTTTTCCCGATAATTTGTGGTGAGATGACGTTCCCTTCTAATTGTTGTACAGTGATATTCACCACTAATACTTTAACGATCATTATAGGTGAGATTGTAGCAGCTATAAACACCGCTGGCGCGGCGCCAATGATTGGGCCTAAATACGGTACAATATTTGTAATGGCGACGATTAAAGCAAGTACCAACGCATATTTCATGTCAATTATCAGGTAACCAATATATGATAGTACTCCAACTACTAGACAAACGGTAATCTGACCTCGGATATAGTTCCCTAGTGCCTCATCTATGTTTCTAAATAATTTTAATATCCCATGACGATATTTCTTGGGCACAATTGTTATTAGGAAGTTTTCTAGCACCTGTAAATCCTTAAGCATATAGAAAACTACAAAAGGGACTACAACAAAGGCTATGATTTTAGTCAAGCTGTTCCCAATAAATGTGAACAGATTCGATATTTGTTCAGTAATTCCTTGCTCTACTTTTATAAAAGATGACTCTATACCTAGTTGTACACTCTCTGGTAGCACATAGAGATTCTGATAAAATGGATTAATCCATCCTTCTACACTAACTAAAATGTCTGGTAAATGCTCAATGAATTCCTTTAGCTGTATAACAAAAGCAGGTATATAGGCTACTAGGAACCAAATGATTAATAGGATGCTAACCGTATATATAAACAGTACGGCTACAAGTCTAGAAAATCCTTTCTGATGTAAAAAATTAACCAACGGATTTAAGAGATACGCAATAATTATTGCAACAACAAACGGCAAAAAAGCACCTTTAATAATAGAAAAGATACCAGATAGGACAGGCCTTGCTTGCTGTAATAACAGTATGACAAGTAGCACTAAGATAATATAGACTAATACCTGCAGACTTTTTTTATTCAACCAATTGGGATACATATAGTATCACCTCTTTATTTTATGGGCAGCGTTTGTACTAGTATATGCTTATCTTATTAATCATTGCTCAATTTTTTCTAAAGCAATTAATTGTCCTTCCTCATCCACTTCATATAAAGTAATTATATTGTTTTTTATACCGAATTCAAAAAAGCAATCCCAGCAGTAATACTGGTTAGTACCAATTTTACCGATATCCTTAGAATAACAAAATGGACATTTTAAATTCTCCATAATTATGCCTCCTTATCCTAAGTCCTCTACTTCATCAATAGCTGATCTTGGGACAATTAATATATCCTTGCCTTCTGTTAAGTGGTCTGGTTTTGGGAGGTATTTGCGACCTTCAGTAATATCTGCCACTACCCCTTCAGAAAGCTCGTACCCTACAATTGTCCCCAATTCTTCATCAAAGTAAACATCTTCCACAATTCCCAATTCAACGCCGTTAGCTGTGAGTACTTTGATTCCACGAAGTTTTTCAGAGTAATATAAACCTCGTAACAACTCATCAGTTTTCTTCTGCATTTCTTCGACAGACTTAGCAATGTTATCTAAATAGACAGTAACTGCGTCTTTACCAATAGCTGTTACATCTTCTAAGAGAATAGCTTTACCTTTATTAAATAGTGTTTTAGGTTCAATGATTATCCCGAATACATTCGATTCAGGATCACAGGCTATGTCTTTAACGACACCAATCTGATTGCCAGTGCACACACATACTATCGGTAAACCTATCACATCAGAAGCTCTTTTCATGTTTAAGACCAGTCCTTTAGCTTTGCATTTTGTAATATATTCTTCCCAAGAATATGAAAAAAACACCCTTGCTTCCTACTCTAAGCAAAGGTGTTTTTATAACAATTTTTATAATGTATTTTTAATAAGTGTTTTCTTAAGTTGAAATTGTCGGGCCACGTTCAATCTCTTTTTCACGCTCTAGGTCTTTAAAGGAAACTTTTTTGTGGTAATAAATCTTCGCTAATAATAGCAACATAATGCCAGCAATGCTTATAAAAAGCTCAACACTATCTTCATATACAATCAGCTTCCTGGCAACTGCTAGGATTAAAATGTCAATTACAAAATACAAATTCTTCTTAATAATCAAAGCGGCCATCTCAATACCTATAGCAAGTAGTAATATTTCAGACAGTATAATTTTAAAGTTATCGATTAGCAGCCCGTTCTGATACTTATACCAAACAGTAAGAGCAATCTCTTTACCTGTAAGTACAATTGCGATTAAAAGCAGCAAAACTATAACTGCTTCTATTGCTTTAAATGCAATCTTAGTATATTTGTCTGCAATCTCTTTCATATCCCTAGCACTCTCCCATTTTCACTTATCTGATTCGACTCTCGATGACACCGCCACCGATTACCAGGCCTTCATTATCATAAAAGGTAACTGCTTGACCTGGAGTTACAGCCCTTTCTGGCTTTTGAAAAATCACCTGCACTTGATTATCTTTTAGTTTTTTGATTTTTGCCTTTGATGGCTTTGCCGCAGAACGTATTTTTACTTCTACTTCTAGCTCTTCACCTATTTCTATGCCAGGAATGCTAATCCAGTTAAGCTCTTCGGCAAGTAGACCTTTGTCAAATACATCTTCATTAGAACCGATAATAACAATGTTTTTGTCAGGTATAATATCAACTACATATGCAGGGTATCCTAGGGCCAAGCCTAAGCCTTTTCTCTGACCGATGGTGTAATAAGGAATACCTTTATGTCTCCCTATTTCCCTGCCCTTGGTATCGTAAAAATAACCTTCTTTTATGACTTTGTTTGAGCGTTTTTCAATAAATTGTTTATAGTCGTCGTTTGGTATAAAGCATATTTCTTGACTATCTGGTTTGTTATGTACTGTTAAGCCAAATTCTTTAGCCATTTCACGCACCCTAGTTTTTTCGAAATCTCCTAGGGGAAAGAGCGTGTGCTTAAGCTGCTCCTGAGTCAAATTATATAGAACATATGACTGATCTTTCTTTTCATCAACTGCTCGAGCTAAGACGTATCTTTTTTTCTCTTCATGGTACCAACGTCGCACATAATGCCCTGTAGCTAAGTAGTCAGCACCTAAATCCAGAGCTTTTTTTAAGAGCAAGTCATATTTCATATGAATGTTACAGGCTATACAAGGGTTTGGTGTTCTACCTTTTTCATATTCCCTTTGGAAGTAATCTATTACTAAACGCTCAAACTCTTCTTTATAGTTTACAGCATAAAATGGAATATCTAGGCTTTCACAGACTCTCCTTGCATCGTTTACAGAGTCTAGAGAACAGCATCCTCCTACTAAGTTCGCTTCTTCTAAAGGGTCGTCTGGAGAATATAGTCTCATAGTAATACCTATTACATTGTATCCTTGATTTTTTAGAAGAATGGCAGTTACAGAACTATCGACACCACCACTCATAGCAACTACAACAGTTTGTTTCAATCATATCCAGTCCTTTTATTATTTTTGCATTTTCTTAACTAAGTTAGCAACCGTTAGTGCTGCGGTTTCTATTTCTTCCCTATTGTTTAATTCGCTAAAGCTAAATCGAAGTGCTCCTTGAATTGACTCCTTATCTAAACCCATCGCCTCTAAAACGTGTGAGGGCTCTAACGATCCTGAAGTACAGGCTGAACCATGTGAGCAAGCTATAGATGCTAAATCTAATGCTATCAGCAAGCTCTCAGCATCTATTCCCTTAAAGCTAATATTGAGTATCGATGGTATCACTTTGTCAGCTTCATTTAGAGTATATTTACTACTGTCTAAATGTGTATTTAATACATTAATAAACGTATCCTTCAAGCCTTGAAGATATCTGCTCGTTGCATCAAGTTTATTGTATGTAATCTCAGCTGCTTTAGCAAATCCTAAGATGCCTGGCATATTCTCTGTTCCAGCCCGTCTTCCCCGCTCTTGTTTTCCTCCGAATATATATGGACTCCAAGCTAATTTCTGTTTAATATACAGTAGTCCAACTCCCTTTGGTCCATGAATCTTATGGGCAGATACACTTATTAAATCAACAGGCAACGATTTTACATCGATTTTTAGCTTGCCATACGCTTGTACCATATCAGAATGCAAAGTAATATTATATCTGCTAGTAACTCTCGCTATTTCTTCAATCGCTTGAATTGTTCCTACTTCGTTATTAACATACATAATCGATACTAAGATTGTGTCCTTGCGTATTGCCTCAAGAACATGCTGCGGATTAACCCATCCTTTACTATCTACAGGTAAATATGTTACATCCCAACCTTGTTGCTCTAAATATTCACATGTATTAAGTACGGCGTGATGCTCAACTGCAGAAGTAATGATATGTTTGCCACGTAATATATTGGCGTACGCTGTGCCTATAATTGCGCTATTGATACTCTCAGTGCCACTTCCCGTAAATATAATTTCACCTGGCGTAGCATTAATGGTGTTCGCTATCAGTTCCCTAGCATCTTCAAGTAATGCTTTTCCTTTCCTTCCAGCCCTATGAACACTAGAAGGGTTACCAAAGCTATCTGAATTAATATGCTCTACCATATGCTCTTTAACTTCTGGATACAAAGGAGTGGTAGCAGCATTGTCGAGGTATATCAATATATCACCTTCTATAATTATATTAGATATAAAACATGAAACAATCTTGCTTACCTTCGTTCTCTTTCGCAAGGTCAGCAAGGGTGGTTGAGTCTAGGACTTCAATCATACTGTCGCGCAAACGCGTCCATAAGTCTTTTTTTACACATGTATTAAACTTATCGCAAGATGAAGCGTTACTTTCTGCAATACATTCTACTGGCCCAATAGGCCCTTCTAAAACACGAATCACATCACCAGCAGTAATGTCCTTTGGTTCCTTCGATAATACGTATCCTCCATAGGCACCTCTAATACTTCTAACTAACCCAGCATTTCTTAATGGAGCGATTAGCTGCTCAAGGTAATGATCAGACAAATCATGGCGTTCAGCAATGTTTTTCAAAGAAACAGGCCCCTCCCCAAAATTCATTGCTAAATCAATCATTAAAGTAAGTCCGTATCTACCTTTCGTTGACAACTTCATTCGACTTCACCTCTTCTGTATATTTGCCTAGCAAGCCCTTCCAATATTCAATATTAAAACCCATAATTGGACCAATTGTTAACGAAATAATAACTGTGCCAACGCCTACTGGCCCTCCTAATAAAGCTCCAAAACCTAATGCTGATAGCTCCATTACAGTTTTAATCCTGCCAATCGACCAGCCTTTTTTAATATTCAAAACAAGAACCAAACCGTCCCTAGGTCCTGCACCAAGATTACTTGAAATATAAATTCCTGCCCCCACACCAAACAACACAGTACCAATAACAAGTATAGCTAATTGTTGAAATAAATTTTCCCCTGTAGGTGTCACAGGCAATAGTAAAAACACATCTATAAAAACACCGACAAAAATCATATTTAGGATTGTACCTATTTGAGGATACCTCTTCATTAAAAAACATACTATAATTACAATAATTATTCCTGTAACCTGAACTGCCATACCAGGAGTTAGAGGGGTTGTATTAGCAAGCCCGAGGTGAAATACATCCCAAGGTGATACCCCTAAGTTAGCTACTATTGTTAAAACAATCCCGTAGCTCATCACCATAATTCCTACGAAAAATATAACCCATTGTAAGATAATTCGTCTATAGTTTATCATCCACTTATCTCTTTCTATTAATACTATTCAGATATTCTTTTATATCTTTTTCAAACCCATTGTCTGAGGGTTTATAGTAAAGTTTGCCTTCAAGTTTGCTGGGCAAATATGTCTGGTTAACGTAGTGATTATCGTAGTTATGCGGGTATAAATAGTCTTGGCCATGACCTAGCTGATGAGCACCTTTATAGCTTGCGTCACGCAGATGGGTTGGAACTTCATCATAGCCAAGTTCTTTAACATCAGATAAAGCTTTGTTAATTGCTATATAAGCTGCATTACTTTTTGGAGCTGCTGCTAAGTATGTCACTGCTTGGGCTAATGGTATCCTTCCCTCAGGCATTCCAACTAGCTCGAATGCTTGAAACGCCGATATTGCCACTGCCAATGCATTGGGATCTGCGTTTCCAATATCTTCAGAAGCTAATATCACAATCCTACGCGCTATAAAACGTGGGTCTTCACCAGCATCTATCATTCGCGCTAACCAGTAAACGGCCGCATCTGGATCAGAGCCTCGAACAGACTTTATAAACGCCGAAATCGTATCATAGTGCTGATCACCCTGTTTATCGTACTTAACTGCGCGACGCTGGATTGATTCCTCAGCAACAGTCAAAGTAATATGTATAGCTCCTTGGTCATTATGCGAAGCTGTAGCTACCGCTAGCTCCACCGCATTAAGTAAACGTCTTGCATCACCATCTGCGTATGAAATAATATGTTTTCTAGCATCATCATCGATAGTTATTGTCAGTGAACCGTATCCCCTAGTATCATCATGTAACGCTAACTCCATGACTCTGTTAAGCTCATCTTCAGTAAGTAGTTTAAGTGTGAAAACCATAGATCTAGATAATAAAGCTGAGTTTACTTCAAAAAATGGATTCTCTGTAGTTGCTCCTATCAAAATAATAGTACCATCCTCTACAAATGGTAAAAGCGCGTCTTGCTGCGATTTATTAAAATGATGTATCTCATCAATAAACAGTGTTGTTTTCCGTTGCTCTAGCACTTTACGGTCTTTAGCTTGCTGTGTCACTTCTCTTATATCCTTGACACCTGCCGTTACAGCGTGCAATTTCACAAAGTATGAGCTGGTTTTGTTAGATATGATTTCTGCTAATGTAGTTTTTCCTGTACCAGGAGGACCATAAAGTATTAAAGTTGTTACTCTATCAAGTTCGATTGCTTGACGAAGCAGCTTCCCTTCACCGACTATATGCTCCTGACCAACAAAGCTTGCAAAATCTCTAGGTCGCATTCTAGATGCTAAAGGAGCAAGCGTATCTATACCATTAACCTTATGCTGATATGTAAATAAATCATCCACTAAACTACACCCCAGTTTTTTCAACTAACAGGTCATTAACAACTATTCCTGCTAGCATTAACCCTACTATCGAAGGAATAAAGGAGATACTGCCAGGAATTTGTCTTTTTACAGTGCATGTCCTACTTGCTGTAGGCGGGCATATACACCCCACTGCGCAAGAGGCCTCCTCACTAGCAATTGGCTTAATTGGCTGTTCTTTTGAATAAACGACTTTTACACCCTTAGCAATTCCCCTTCTCTTTAACTCTTTACGTAATACTTTGGCCATTGGGCAAACTGACGTTTTCGAAATATCAGCAATCTCAAAGCCTGCTGGATTAAGCTTATTTCCTGCACCCATGCTTACAGCAATAGGTATCTTACGAATAGTACATGCTTCTATTAAAGATATTTTCGATGAAATGGTATCAATTGCATCTACAATATAATCTGGCTGCAACGAAAATACCTGTTCCCCTGTTTCATTATTTAAGAACATCTGTAAGCTAGTAACTTTAGCCTTTGGGTTTATTTGTAACACTCTTTCCTTCATTACTTCGACCTTTTGTTTGCCAACTGTGCTCTGAAGGGCGTGGAGTTGCCTATTAATATTGGTTAAACATATATCGTCATCGTCTACTAAAATTAAATGGCCTACCCCAGAACGTGCTAACGCTTCAACGGTGTATGATCCTACACCTCCTATGCCTATTACAGCAACTGTGCTATTTTGCAAACGCTCCATTCCGTCCTTGCCAATTAGCAATTCAGTTCGTGAAAAACGGTGTAACAAAAACTACACCTCCTATAAAAGTCATTAAAACATCACTTATATCATAGCAAATTTGTAGGAATTAAGCAAAAAAAAAAGCCCCGCTTTGCCGTGTCCCTGGGTTTTGAACCTGCCTCAGCAGGTGGGTGTTCTACTTATCACTTTTGAGGTCCCCTCGATGTGGGCATCCCAGCCATGACAAGACGCAAACTCCCGTAGTAAAAGTGTTGGCTCAAAACGTCGGTATTCACTAGCATTGTAGGGCTATTTTTTCTATACTAAGTATAGCATATAGCAGTTTGTTCGTGCAATATGAAAAGATGCACGCTTTAGGAAGTAGATTCCATATCCTTTTTTATACTATTTACTTCTCTTCCTTCTTCTATAGCTTCTTTTAAATCATCTTGTATAGATTTTTCCCATAGTGGAACTCCAATTCTATAGGCAGAACGTGAAATCATAAAAGCAGCAACAGGTGCCGTCAAAAATACAAACACTATAGTTAGTAATACTTTAAAGCTAAAAACACTATGCACTAATGCGAAGTATAGAAAAACAGCAATCATGATATTTATAATCCCAAAAGTCACTGTCTTAGTTGCAGCATGCAAACGGGCATATACGTCTGGAAGTCGTAATAGTCCTAGGGAACCTAAAACGCTGAAAATTGCACCGAGTAGCAAGAAAAAACTAATTATAAACTCAGTCAATGACAGTTCCTCCTTCCACATACTTAGCCAGGGCAATAGAGCCAATAAAGGCTAAAATCGCAATTACTAACCCAACTTCAACATAAGCAAGTGTACCTTGGCGTATCATGTTTATGCCTGTAAAACCTATAAGATTTAGTCCTATTGTGTCAAGGGCTACAATTCTATCTGACATAGAGTTGCCTTTAATTACTCTGTAAAGACAAAGGACTATCGATATAGCTAGTAGAAATAACGCTATTGATAATGCAGCTTCAAGCATTAATGGGTCACCTCCATAATTGCCTTTTCAAATGTTTCTTTAATCTCTCGGATTTTTTCGTCTTTATCAGGCACATGAATGGAGTGAATATATATCGTCCGACCATCATCAGAAAATGCCATCGATAATGTCCCCGGTGTTAGTGAAATCAGAGCTGCCAACAATGTTATCTGCCAATCACAACGAAGCCTAGTTGGGAAAGCAACGATGCCTGGGCATATATCTAGCCTCGGTATAAGTACTGTTCTAGCAATATCTATATTTGACAATGTCAATTCTCTACAGAACAGCAAAAACAGCTTTAGCATGGCAATGACACGATGGAAGTAAAATTTTGCAGATAAAAACCGTTGCAAAAACCATAGTAATAATACACCAATAAAATATCCAATTACAAAATCAACAAAGGTATAGCTTTGTACTAATAACATCCATATTACAGCTAGAACTATATTTAATACTATTTGAAACGCCATTTTATCGACTCCTTACTAGCCACCTTAGCGGTTTAGGTTCCTTACAACTTCATAGTCTATTCCCAATACAGACTCAATATAATTCGAAGGATCAAGAATTTGGTTAGCTGCAGCTAATGAATATTGAAATATTGGTTCAGCTGCTAGTCCTAATACTATCGTCAAGAAGATTAGTGGAATTATCGGCAATAGGACTTTGCGAGTACTTATCTTACGAGCCTCTGTATCATCCATCTTTTGTTCTCCCCAGAAAACATATGTGAAAATCTTCATCATGGAGAACAATGTTAATAGTCCAACTATCAAGCTAACAGCCACTATGAAATAACGCTCTTCTTGAAAACCAGCTAAGATTAAGGCAAATTTACTGAAGAATCCACTCAATGGAGGAATCCCAGCTAATGATATGGCTGCTATAAAGAATACCCAAGAAAGCCAAGGATGTGTTTTCATCACGCCACCCATTTTCTTAAGCTCAGTCTGTCCAGTTACATACTGTGTTGCACCACAGGTCAAAAACAGCGCTGTTTTTACTATGATGTGATGGGCAATATAATATATAGCTCCCGCGAGCGCTAATGGTGTATAAATACCTAAACCCATAATCATATAACCAATCTGACTAATTATATGATAAGACAGGATCCGCTTAAAATCAAAGCTTGCAACTGCCCCTAATACTCCAAAGAACATCGTCCCCGCAGCTAGGAATATAATAACATTATGTGTGAAACCTGGCTCATGGACGAATATTAATGTAAATGTACGTATAATCGCATATACCCCAACCTTAGTCAATAAACCTCCAAACAACGCAGCAATTGCTGCTGGTGGTCCATAATAAGATCTAGGCAACCAGAAATATAGTGGGAATAATGCCCCTTTCATTGCAAAGACAACCAGGAATAACATAGCAACGGTGTTCAATACCCCTTGTTGTTGTAATTCTGCAACGCGTACAGCAATATCCGCTAGATTCAATGTCCCAGTAATTGAGTAGATGTATGCTACCCCAACAATAAAGAGAATTGAAGCAAAGACGTTAATTGCCACATATTTAAATGATTCCCGCAACTGATATTTAGTGCCACCGATAACAATTAATATATATGAAGAAATCAGCATTACTTCGAAAAATACAAATAGGTTGAAAAGGTCACCTGTTAAAAACGCACCATTTACACCTGTCAGTAAGAAGAAGTAAAACGGGTAAAAGTAATACTTTTCTCGAATCGTATGAATCGTTTGAAAGGCGAAGAACAGACACACAACCCCAACGATTGATGCTAAAACAACCATCATAGTCGCAAAAATATCAGCAACTAAAACAATCCCAAATGGTGCAGGCCAGTTACCAAGTTCTAATGTCTTAATGCCTCCATAAAAAACAACATGTGCCAAATATAATGCAGAAGCTAAGATAGATAGAGCCCCTATACTACTAATGGTACGTTGAATTCGGGAGTGATTCACAAAGAATATCAGGATGACCCCGACAAAAAAGGGTATCAGTATCGGCAATACTACTAAATTACTCATCGTCACTCCCCCTTAGCTGTTCAAGATCGTCTGTCTTATGTTCTTTATATGTTCTATACGATAGTACAAGTAGGAATGCCGTTACCCCAAAGCTAATTACAATGGCTGTTAAGATTAGCGCCTGCGGCAGTGGGTCTGCATATGCAGCCGCTGCTTCCCCTAATAACGGAGGCGCTCCTTGCTTTAGTCTCGCCATCGTTAGCAATAGCAAGTGGGCACCATGCGACATAAGAATCAAACCTAATACTACACGCAAAATACTTTTAGTTAAAATCATATAGGTTCCAACGGTGAACAAAATTCCAACAAGTAGGGACATTAATAGTTCCATGCTATGCGTCCCCCCTGATTGTTAAGATTGTTAGCATCGCTACCCCTACAACTACCATGTAAATTCCAAGGTCAAACGGAAGAGCTGTAGTTAATTCCGTCTCGCCTAGAATTGGTAGCTGAAAGTAGTCAAAATATTGTGTCAAATAAGCATCTCCAAAAAGCATCGATACAATTCCAGTGCCCATTGATATCAGCAACCCAACAGCAATCAGATTTGGAAAATTAATACGAATAATATAATCGACTGTTTTCCTATCAAATGATACATACATCAATAGTAATGCAGAAACAGTCATTAACCCACCTATAAATCCACCACCTGGATTGTTATGACCTGCAAAGAACAGGTATACAGAAAACGCAAGGATGATAAAAGTAACGATTTTTGTAATTGTGTGTAGCATTACATTGTTTCGCTTCATACATCCTCCCTCCCTGTCATCCGTAGTTTAATCATAGTCACAACTCCAAGTGCTGCAATTCCTAACACAAGCACCTCAAGCAAGGTATCAAGTCCACGGAAATCAACTAGTATGACGTTAACCATATTTAAACCGCCAGCTAGCTTATAAGAGTTTTCAATGAAATATTGTGAAATTGGCTGGAAATCTGCTTGATTCCCTAAGGTTAATGCACTATATGCAGTTATTGTTATTACTACACCAACCGCTATTGAAATAACTAAGTTAGTAAACTTAAATATTGGAGTAAAGGACTCTCGGCGCAGCTCTGGCAAGTGATAGAAGCAGAGCAGGAACAATACAACCATAACTGTTTCTACTAATAGTTGCGTTAATGCAAGATCTGGCGCACGTAGCACAACAAATAAAAGTGCTAACATAAATCCTATGGCTCCAACTGCAATAATTGCCGTCACCCGCTGTTGAATAAACGGTATTGCAATTGTTGATATAACAATAACTAAAGTCACTGCCCAAAGATAGATCGATATTGGAGCAAATTGACTTGTATCTAAAGCGATAGCGTCAAAACGTATGAGTGAATATGTCAACAGGATTAACATGAAAGTAATCATATACGTAAAGTAGTCACGTAATAACCCTGTCATTTGAATTCTCGTTACTACTGTTGAACCTTTAACAAGACCAATCATAGCATTATCATAAACGTTGTTAACCGGATCACGTTTTTCCATGAAGAAATAAATTCGATCCCAATATTTATATGTGTTGTACATCAATGTACCCATAACTACAACACCGATAGTCATAAATAACTCAATTGTCCAACCATGCCAAAAATAAATATTAACATAGAAGGTTTCTGTTGGTCCCAATAATCCAGGTAAAATCGCCGCCATTGCTGGCTCAATGATTGTATATTCCAACAAACTTGGAAAGAATCCTGTTATTACAACTAATGATGCAAGCACAATCGGAGGAATTAACATGCCAATTGGAGCTTCATGTGGCTCTTTATCAAGTTTTTCTCTTTGGAGTTTTCCAGTAAAGGTCTTAAAGACGATTGTAGCGCAATATATAAAGGTAAAGACACTTGCAACCCAAGCTATAACTGGGAATAGCATACCCCAAGTATCCATATTAAATATATCTAGCCTAGATGCATTAACTACTCCAGTAAAGAAGTATTCCTTACTTAGAAAGCCATTGAATGGTGGTAACCCAGCCATTGCTGCTGAACCTATGACAGCCAGTGTAAATGTCGCAGGCATAATTGTCATTAAACCGCCTAGCTTTCGTATATCACGGGTACCTGTCTCATGGTCAATAATACCGACAACCATAAACAAGCTACCTTTAAACGTCGCATGGTTAAACAAATGGAATACTGCTGCAAGAATTGCAGTGGTATATAGCAATGACTCATCACCATACCCAAAATATAATGCTGCAGAACCTAAGCCTAACAACGACATAATTAGCCCTAACTGACTTATTGTTGAATACGCTAAAATCGATTTCAAGTCTGTCTGCTTTACTGCAGAGAACGACCCCCACAAGAGTGTAAAAATACCGAAACTAGAAACTATCCAGAACCATTCTGGAATACCAGCAAATATTGGCGTCATACGTCCTACTAGATATAAACCTGCCTTTACCATAGTTGCTGAATGTAGGTACGCACTAATCGGAGTTGGTGCTTCCATAGCATCAGGTAACCAGATATGGAATGGGAATTGAGCAGATTTTGTAAACGCGCCTAGTAATATCATAATCATCGCAGGTATAAACAGTTGATGATCAACAATATTACCTGCCATTGCAATCGTTTCCCTAATACTGAACGTACCAGTCATAACGTACATCATCGCAAATCCAGCTAACATAGCAAATCCACCGAAAATCGTGATAATTGTGGATTTTTGTGCACCGTAAATCGATTTTTCCCGATGATACCAATAACCGATTAATAAGAATGATGATAAGCTAGTTAACTCCCAGAACACATAAAGCACGACCATGTTGTCTGAGAAAACAACACCTAACATAGCTCCCATAAACATCAATAAATATACATAGAAAGTGTTTAAAGCTTCCTTGTCTTTATACAAGTAATAGATGGAGTATAATACTACTAACGCTCCAATTCCCGTAATTAATAAACCAAAAAGCAAACTCCAACCATCAACATATAATGTAAAGTTAATCCCCAAAGATGGTGCCCACGGAATTGAAAAAGTATATGGCTCGCCATTGGCTACGCCTGGAATATACTGAAACAAAAAAGCAAACAAAATTACTGGCAACGGCAGTACAAACCATCCTGTATGCACTTGCCTGACATACTTGTAAAGTGCGGGTATAAATAGGGCCAATATAAACGGCGCTAATACCGCAAGCATAAGTGACACCCTCAATGACCTCCTCTTAAAAACTTCGTTAAACAGCGCTAAAATTATACAATACTTTTTAACTAGCAAGCAAGCTCATTAGATAGTGGTCTAGTTAGTTATTCATGATTAGACTAACTAGTTCTCCATCTAATTACGCCTAGTTAATATAATTAAAGTTTACACTAATCTATGTTAATGCTTGTAGTCTTAATGTGTAGTTCTTTAAGTTGCTTCGCACTTACTTCATTAGGTGCATTCGTAAGCTGACACGTTGCACTCGCTGTTTTTGGAAAAGCAATGCAGTCTCTTAAGGATTGACGTCCAGTCAAAATCATCACAAGTCTGTCTAATCCTAAAGCCATTCCACCATGTGGAGGTGTACCATATTCAAATGCTTCTAATAAAAATCCGAATTTTTGTTTAGCTTCTTCATCAGAAAATCCTAGGAGTGAGAACATTTTCTCTTGAATTTGCTTTTGATAAATACGCATACTACCGCCACCTATTTCATAGCCGTTAAGTACCATATCGTAGGCTTTTGCCTTTACATTTTCAGGTTCACTATCTAATAAAGATAAATCGCTATCTAGAGGCATTGTGAACGGATGGTGTAATGCTACGTAGCGCTTTTCATCAGCATCCCATTCAAGTAGTGGGAAATCAGTCACCCATAAAAAGTTATATTTTGATTCATCAATTAATTTTAATTGCTTGCCTAATAACAGACGAAGATTTCCTAACGAGTCATAGACGACCTTAGGCTTGTCAGCAACGAACATCAACAAGTCACCTGGCTCACCTTCAAAGGCAGTTACAATTTGCTTTATCTCGTCTTCACTAAAGAATTTAGCTATTTGACTCTTAATTCCATCCTCAGTAACAACCATCCAAGCAAGGCCTTTAGCTCCATAACGAGCTACAAAGCTAGTTAAATCATCGATATCTTTACGACTAAAATCTCCACAGCCTTTAGCATTAATTCCTTTAACCAAACCACCCTTAGATGCAATGTCATTAAAGACTTTAAAGCTACATTCTGCTGCGATACTTGTAATATCAACCAATTCAAGTTCAAACCTAGTATCTGGTTTATCTGAACCGTACCTAGACATTGCTTCTTGATAGGTAAGTCTTGGGAATGGTAGTGGTACTTCAACACCCTTAACTTCTTGCATCACCTTTGCCATCATTTCTTCCATCATTGCTTGGAATTGCTCTAATGTCATAAACGACATTTCAATATCCACCTGTGTAAACTCAGGCTGACGATCAGCTCTTAAGTCTTCATCACGGAAACAGCGGGCAATTTGAAAGTATTTCTCAAATCCAGCAACCATTAATAGCTGTTTAAAAAGCTGTGGTGACTGTGGTAGAGCAAAAAACGATCCAGGCTGCACACGGCTTGGTACTAGATAATCACGCGCCCCTTCTGGAGTACTCTTCGTCAGCATTGGAGTTTCCACTTCCATAAATTCATTTGTATCCAAATAGTCGCGAATTACCTTTGTAACCTTATGACGTACCTGAAAATTATTAAGCATCTCAGGTCTACGCAAATCTAAATATCTGTGTTTCAAACGAATATTCTCTTCAACATCAATATCATCTTGGATAAAGAATGGTGGGTTTTTTGCCGCATTCATTATTTCTAATTCTGTTACCTGTACCTCGATAGTTCCAGTAGCCAAATTAGGATTAACCGTTTCTGGGTCACGTAAGATTACTTTGCCCTTTACTGCTATAACAAATTCAGAGCGCAGTGAATCTGCTAGTTTAAAAGCGTCTTCAGAGAAATCCTGATTAAACACCACTTGAACAATCCCAGAACGATCTCTTAAATCAGCAAAAATCAGACCACCTAAATCCCTTCTTTTGCTTACCCATCCATTAAGAATTACCTCTTGTCCTATATGCTCTTCTCGTAATTTACCTGATTGGTGTGTTCTCGTTAAAGTTGTTGCCATTATTTGCTTCCTCCCAATAAATAGTTTACTACTCCGTCAAAACTAATAGCTTGTTGCTCACTTGTTTCCATATTACGAATAATTGCTTTGTTATCAGCTAGTTCAGCTTCCCCAACAATGATTGTATGTTTAGCTTTAAGACGATTAGCCGCCTTCATCTGTGCTTTCATACTTCGATTTAGAAAATCTTTTTCACAATCCAAACCGTGCTCCCGAAGCTGGTCTATCATTTTTAAAACAGCTACATGAGCTTCTTCTCCTAAAGCAATTGCATAAACATCGATGCCATAATCATCTTCAATCGTTGTTTTATTATTATCTAAAGCTAGCAATAGTCTTTCCAAACCAATTGCAAAACCAATTCCAGGGGTATCTTGTCCACCAAGTTGCTCTACCAGCCCATTGTAGCGTCCGCCCCCACAAATCGTACTCATAGCGCCAATACTATCCTCCATAAATTCAAAGGCTGTCTGCGTATAGTAATCTAAGCCACGCACTAGCCTAGGGTTTATGTGAAAAGGAATTTCTAGTGCCAATAAATACTTTTGCACACTTTTAAAGTGTTCATCGCAATCACTACATAAATGATCACTTAACAAAGGTGCATCCTGTGTTAGCTGCTTACAAGCTTCGTTTTTACAGTCTAAAATCCTCAAAGGATTACGTTCAAAACGATTATCGCAATCAGTACATAGTTCTTCCCTTACCTCTGCTAATTTGTTCATCATTATTTCCTTATGCTGTTGACGACATGTAGGACAGCCAACACTGTTAATCTCTAAGCGGACATTTTTAATACCTAAATCTTTAAAGATATGATTTGCAAATGAGATTACCTCTGCATCAATGCTAGGATGATCTGAACCAAAGACCTCGATACCAAATTGACTAAACTGTCTATTCCTACCAGCCTGTGGTCGTTCATAACGAAACATTGGACCCATATAAAATAATTTTGTCGGTTGAGGTTGACCGTATAGCTTGTTATTGATAAATGCTCTCACAGTTGATGCAGTGCCTTCTGGTCTTAAGGTGAAGGATTTAATATCATCTTTATCACTGTTTTCTTTATTCTTAATAGAAAAAGTAAACATTTCCTTTTGCACTATATCTGTAGTTTCTCCTACACCTCTCTGAAATAAATCTGTGTATTCAAATATAGGCGTACGTATTTCCTGTATTTGATAACGTTTACACCATTTCCGCAAAGTATTCTCTAGTAATTGCCATTTTTTTGCTTCTTCTGGCAATATGTCATACGTCCCTCGAGGCGTATTTATCATCTTAGTCACTATAAAACCCCCTTCTAATTATGTATCAGTCAAATAAAACTCCATAAAAAAAAGCACTAATCCCTTGGTATAGGGACGAGAGCTTTTTACCCGTGGTGCCACCCTAGTTAGTGTTAAAAAACACTCACTTTTAGACCATGTAACGTATGGTGAGTCGGCTCAACTTCGAGCTAGATAAATAAGAGTGTCCACTATCTAACCTTGTAGGTAGGTGTTTCAGCCAAGCACACTACTCTCTTTACTACATCATTGATTGATAGTTCTCTTTTACTATTTAGATAGTTTTTTTGTGTTGTAATTACAGAATTACATCATTGGTTATCATACATGTATTAACATAATTTTGTCAATACATTTACTATTTGATTTTGCTTATTTTGTATAATCTTGTCGATATTTTTCACATAGTAGTCTGGATTTACAGGGTTAGCCACCCGTTTTATAACACCTGTATCTATTTCTTTGAGCTTACTCACGGCTCCACAGCCTACACCTATAATAGACATCGCTTCTTCCATGATTAAGATATTATAGATAGAATGACTACCAAGCTTACTATAACCTATATTTTCAAAGTTGCCTGCGATGTTTTTTTGTCTATAAATGTAGTAAGGTTTATAGTCATTTTCCTGTGCCCATGTTTTCGAATAATCTATCATATCTTTTACTGGCAGTAATTTAAGGTTCGCAGCTGTTATTTCATCTTTAATTTTAGCCTTAGTTTTTATAGAAAGAGTATGTATTGTTATTGATTCAGGCTGAAGCTGATTTGCATATGCTAATGTCTTCTGAAAATCTTCAATCGACTCACCAGGAAGTCCTATAATGAAATCCATATTAACATACTTAAACATCCCTTTACTTAATTCATATGCCTTAATCACATCTGCAGTTGTATGATGCCTACCAATTCTTTTAAGAGTTTCATTATTAAAAGTTTGTGGGTTTATACTTATACGCTGTACTCCGTAGCTATTCAAGACATGGAGCTTTTTATCAGTAATAGTATCTGGACGACCAGCTTCAAATGTTACTTCCACTTCCTCAAAATTAATGTACTTAGATAGTAGATTAAGGATCTCATGAATTTCTGAGGCAGATAAGGTTGAAGGTGTTCCGCCACCAATATAAATTGCCGCTACTTTAACCGAATATTCTTCAATCAGCTCTAATATCCAACGTAACTCCCTCAATAGTGCTTTTGTAAAGCGTTTTACTTCTTCATTATGTTTTACTGTAAAGGAAGGAAACGTACAATAGCTACATCTAGTAGGACAATAAGGAATCCCAATATATAAGCTAATATATTTTTCATTTTTATAGTTAGCTAAGATTGGCGCTTGCATATTATATATTTCTTCTAATAGCCTTATCTTTTCATCGGACAATAGATAGAACTCATTTAAATCTTTTTTCGCTAGCTCTTGAGATTTATATGCTTCAGTTAGTTTTCTATATAGTTTTAGTGGACGTATACCAGTTAAAATCCCCCATGGAAGTATGTCCTTTATTTCTGGACTTATTTTGAATATGGCTAAAACGAATAAGCGAGCGACATTTTGCTTTAATGTCTTATTTTCATTAAATGCTAATACCAGCTCAAGGTTTCCTTGTTTATAATTTGCCATTCCTAGTCTTAGATTATCGCATTCTTCTATTTCTAGTGATAAACAATTATGACTGACATAGTCTACAACACTAAGCTCTGTTCCGTACAAAGCTTTATGTAGGTTTTTTATTTCCACTATTGCTTCCTGGGCTATTTCATCTAAATAAACATCTATGCTCACGGTAATTCCCCCTAGTCGCAACATATTGTAACGCTTATTTAGATGTCGGTCAATTGTTTCCTATTTTTCCTTAAGTATACTCTCAGTCCATAGTCGTGTATCAAAAAAATCTGGACCTAAATTATGATTATAAAACTCTTCATAGGAGTTAGTGTTTTGGTGTTCAACATTTGAAAATGTAATATTTTGCCTTGTTACATTATTATGTTTTTTTGAAATTCTCATAGCCTGAAACCTCCTTATTATAGTAAAATGTTATTGTAGAGAAAAACAACCGAGAGGATGACTTCGATGAAGCTATACATACGGTCATTTTTTATTATGACCATTTTTATACTTTTATTTACATTCACGTATTTAGAGGCTGCAAATAAAAAACAAGCTAACATTGATGTAAATACCATAAATGTCCGTAGTGGTCCTGGCACTGAACATAATATAATTGGTACCTTACCAAAAAATTCTATACATACTATAATAGAAGAAAAAGACCGTTGGTATAAAATACCACTCAATAATCAAGAAGGCTGGATTGCTAGCTGGCTTGTAAGTGTTAAAGAACCAGTATTACAGCAAGAAACCACTTCAATACAAGTCGTAGAATCGACTGTCGCAACATTAAACGTTAGAACAGGACCTAGCTTATCCTTCCCAGTTCTTGGCACTATAAGACCAACGGAGTTTTATCCCCTAGTTGAGAAACAGGGAGAATGGTTAAAAATTCAGCTTAATTCACAGCATAGTGGCTGGGTTTCAACTAACTTTGTTCGAATAGCTAATAAAAATACCGAAGTAGTAGCTAGTAATAAATACGTTACAATAACTGCCAGTATACTTAACGTCCGAGCTGAACCAACTACCAGCGCCACCATCCTAGCTAAACTAAGCAGAGGTGAACAGGTTACACTTATTGATGTTAAAGATGGCTGGTATAAGATAACCTTTGATAATACTACAGGCTGGATTGCATCTGATTACGCACAAGAAATTGCTACTAACAACAATACAGATGCTAATACTCCAAATAATATTAACGACAATAATATGGCTGATAATAATGGTAATAACATAGACGATAATGCTAGCAATGGCACTGACCCTAGCTCTAATAATGGGGATGGAGCTAGTGACAGTATCGATGGCAATCAAGAAGAAGTAAAAGAAGTTAAGCATGCTACTGTAGACGTCAATATATTAAACGTAAGGGCAGGTCCTAATACCTCCGAGCAAATAATGGGTAAGTTATCAATGCGTGAAACAGTAGAGATTATAGAACAGCAAGGTGAATGGCTAAAAATATCTTTTAACGGCAGCGAAGGCTGGATTGCTAGCCAATTCGTAACAATCACTACTAAAAACCAATCAATAAGTCACGTTCCGCAGGTTATAATACCAAAAACAGGAATTAACATTCGCTCTGGCCCTGGCACGAACTACAGCATTATAAAAAGTGCTAATGAAGGTGATACCTTTAATATTATTAGCACACACGGCACTTGGTATGAGATTATCTTATCTAACTCTCAGAAGGGTTTTGTCGCTAGTTGGGTTGTACAAGCAGTAGGGATTGAAGGCTCCGCGAATGACCGTTCTATTGCAGGTTTACTAGCAGGAAAGACCATTGTAGTCGATCCTGGGCACGGGGGAATTGATGCAGGCGCTATCGGTTCGCATTTTAGAAGCTTAGAGAAAGATTTAACTTTGTCAACTGCTTTACTTTTAGAAAGCAAGTTAAAAGCAGCAGGAGCAAATGTCGTTATGACTAGAAACACTGATCGTTTTTTAAGCCTATCGCAACGCGTTGCAATTAGTAGTAATCATAGAGCTGATGCATTTATCAGTATCCACTACAACACAAATCATAATCCTTTAGTTAATGGTACGATAGTTTATCATTATAGCCGAAATGGCAATGATGCAGATTTCGCAAGAGTTGTACAACAGGAAATTGTTAAACATAATGGATTACAAAACCTCGGTGCTAGGCAAGGTAATTATTATGTTTTAAGGGAGAACCCTCAATTATCTATACTGGTAGAAGCAGCTTTTCTAAGTAATTATAACGATGAACTTCTATCAAGAACTAGACAATTTCAAGATCAAGTAGCAGAAGGGATTTTCCAAGGGGTCATCAGATATTTTAACTAATCTATTCTTACAAGTTATAAAAACGACGGTATTACAATCCTCTTACTCGATTGTAATACCGTCGCTTTGTTTACATTAACTGCAGACTTTACTGTATGTCATGCTACTATACTTTAAATTTCGATACTAAAGAGTTCAAATCATCTACCATATTAGATAGCATATGAGCAGAACTTGAGATTTCCTCCATGGCTGCAAGTTGTTCTTCTGCAACTGAAGCTATACTCTGAATGCTTTGCGATGTATCTTTGGCTATATTCGTTAATTCTGTCGTTGAAGCACTAACTTCTTCAGAACCAGCTGACATCTGTTCAGCCACCGCCGCCATTTCTTGAATATCATTGGCTACTCCACGAACTGATTCAATAATATCCTTGAAAACTTCTTCTAGTTCTGATATAACTTCAATTCCATCTTTAACATTTGTTTGATTCTTATTCATCGCATCAACGGCGAGCCCAGTGTTTGATTGGATGTTACCAACCAGATTATAGATTTCCTTCGTTGAATTCGAAGTCTGATCAGCTAGTTTTCGTATTTCATCTGCCACTACTGCAAATCCCTTACCCGCTTCTCCTGCTCTTGCTGCTTCAATCGCTGCATTAAGTGCTAATAGGTTCGTCTGTTCAGATATTTCTTCAATTATCTTAATGAAATTTCCGATTGCTTCAGAGTCTTTATCAAGTGTCGCTATAATACCAGATGTAGATGATGTGTCTTTTTCTATGTCAGTGATTTTGCTAATTGCTTGATTTACAGATTCCTTACCTATATTCGAGCGATCAATCATTGCACGTGCAGCATCCGCAATCGTACCTGAAGTTTCTGCTACACGCCCAATTCCATGAGCCATTTCCTCCATCGCTTTCGATGTTTCCTGTGAGCTTACGACTTGATTTTCTGTACCATCTGCAATCTGATCTATAGCAATTGACATATTATTTGTAGCATTAGTAGTTTCTTCTGCACTTTGCGATAATTCAACAGAAGCATTATTTACTTTATCTGCGTTAGCCTGAATATTAGTCAGTACCTCACTCATACTATTTTTAATCACCAGAAACACATGCCCAAGCTTACCGATTTCGTCATTTCGTCTAAGTATACCGTCTGGTATATTGTGTGTAAAATCACCTTCAGCCATCCTAGAGCCAATTTCAGTTACATCAGCAACTGGTCTAATAATCAATCTATTCGCAAACAAAAACGCCGCTAACAAACTAATAATAGTGATTCCTATAATGAACACTATATTGATACTTCTGCGCTCCGCAAATACTTCATTCACATCATTTACGTAGACTCCAGTTCCAATAATCCACTCCCAAGGTTCAAAGCCAGCAACATAAGAAATTTTCGGCTCTACCCTGTTTGTGTCATCATAATATTGCCAATGATACGGAACGTAACCAGCACCTTCTTGATTAACAACATTTACAAACTCTACAAAAAGCGCAAGTCCTTCAGTATCCTTAACTCCAGAAACATCCTGACCTTCTAAATCTGGTCTGAATGGATGCATTACTATATTTGGATGGTAGTCATTAATCCAGTAGTAATCCAGTAGTTCGTCTCCAAAACGCAATGCACGAACTGACTGTATCGCCCCCAACTGTGCTTCTTCTCTAGTTAACTCTCCACTAAGCTCTCGCTCATAATAGTATTCAAGCAACGAAACCCCAATATCTACCATATCTTTTGTCTGTATTTGTTTCTCGTTTAGTAAGTCTGATTTAATATTAGGAATTGTAAAGACAAAACTAAACAGTATAAATAAGACAATCGGTATAATTGAAATAATTGCTAACCGTCCTTTAATGCCCTTGAAAAAATCCATATTTACCACTCCTATAATTCACTAGTACTGCTATCTTTATATTATAAGAATTATACTATAATAACAAGTATAAATACTTACTTGTTATACATTAAGATTCCACCAAAAAACGTAAAAAAACCCATCTAAATTTGATGGGTTTAATAATCATATGAGGAATTGGTGCGAGGGAAGGGACTTGAACCCTCACGTCTTGCGACACAGACCCCTCAAGCCTGCGTGTCTGCCATTCCACCACCCTCGCTTATTCAAGCGAATAAAAAAAATGGTGGTTCGGGACGGAATCGAACCGCCGACACGTGGATTTTCAGTCCACTGCTCTACCGACTGAGCTACCGAACCAGATCTACAAGTATTGCTATAAGCCACGTTCTGTACCTCATTTCTGAGGTAGCAGCCATCTATCTATCAAATAACGAATTTGTCGCAAATCCATTATTCAATCCATCCGTCAGTTCTTATTCCCTCCGGATAGCTCCCTTACCATAATTTAGGTTTCTCGCAAGTGGGGTTTACCTCGTTCCACTCCTTTTGTCGCCAAAAGGACTTCGTCACTGTGGCACTTTCAGGCTATTCTGAACTCAGTGAGTCCATTTCACCGCCGTCAGCACTTTCATACTGCCCTGACTTATTTTTTCGTCAGGCACCCAAACTCTAAGCATCACAGCTTAGGCGAGCGTGGACTTTCCTCAACACTACACTTTTCAATGTAGTACTGCGACTGCTCACAATACTCGTATAGATATACCTTGGCGGAGTGAGAGGGATTCGAACCCTCGATACGACTATAAATCGTATACTCGCTTAGCAGGCGAGCGCCTTCAGCCGACTCGGCCATCACTCCATCAAGCACTAAATAAATAGCGACAAGATATAGTTTATCATATTCAGAAGCAATTTGCAATAGATTTTTAGAAGACCCTTGAAGAAATGTATGGATTATGCTTCATTTCATGTTCAATTGTAGTATCTTCGTTATGTCCAGGATATACTAGTGTGTCCTTTGGTAACTCTAACAGCTTTTCTTGAATTGATGTCATTAATTGTCTCATTGAGCCGCCAGGAAAATCTGTCCGACCTACCGAACCTGCGAAAAGAGTATCACCACTAAACAGTCTATTATCAATGTAATAGCATACTCCACCTGGAGTATGTCCAGGAGTATGTAATACCTTCACTTGCATATTACCAACCTCTATAACTTCTCCGTCTTGTAAAATCTTTTCAGCTGGCTTAAAGCTATAGCCTGCTCCCATGTAAGTTGAAAGATTATCATTAGCTTCTGTTAATTTGTTCTGGTCCTGCTCGTGAATACATACACTTGCTCCAGTATGCTTACGAAGTTCATCAATACCCAGAATATGATCGAAATGCCCGTGAGTTAGTAGTATGTGCGTTACCTTAATGTTATCTTCTTCTATAGTTTGGATGATTTGATTTAGCTCTAATCCTCCAGGGTCAACTATAAACCCTTCCGAGTTTTTTTCCTTTGCTACAATATAACAATTTGCCTCAACTGGACCAATAGGAAACTTATGGATAATCATATCCCTTCACCCTTTCAATTGTTTAATAGTCTGTTACTGCATAACTCTTCTAACTGAGTATACATCGCGCACTTTTTTAATTCTTTCTACTATTGTTCGCAGATGTTCTACATTTCGAATTGATATTGTAAGGTGCATAATTGCTCGCTTATTTCTATCGCCTTTACCAGAAGCAGCGTTTATATCTGTCTTTGTTTCTGATACTGCTTGCATAACCTCATTTAAAATCATAGGTCTATCTAAACCAATAATCTCCAAATCCACCGTGTAAGATGATTCTGTTTCACTTTCCCACTCTACGGGTATTATGCGTTCTTGATGTTCATCATTTTTAACGTTTGCACAATCTGTGCGATGTACAGAAACTCCTCGTCCTTTGGTAATATAACCGATAATGTCATCACCTGGAACTGGGCTACAGCATTTCGAAAAACGTACTAATAAGTTATCTACACCTTTTACACGTACTCCATGTGGCTGCTTTTTCCGTTTCTTAAACATTGCTTGCGATTTACTATTATCAACAATTGCGGTTATAGAGTCTTCCTTCGCCTGTTCATGCCGTTGCTTTTCAGTTAGCCTCATAGCAACTTGTTGAGCACTAATACCATTATAGCCAATAGCCGCAAACAAATCCTGATCTGTAGCGAAATTGAATTTTCTACTAATATCAGCCAACTGCTGACTAGTTAAAAATTGACCTGGCTCAAAACCAAGCTTTTTTATTTCCTTCTCTAACAGTTCCTTACCCTTATGGATATTTTCATCACGCTTTTGTTTTTTGTACCACTGACGGATTTTCGCCTTAGCTTGGCTTGACTGTGCAATTTTAAGCCAATCGCGGCTAGGACCAAAGCTTTGTTTCGATGTCAAAATTTCAATAATATCCCCTGTTTTCAATCGATAATCTAATGGTACGATTCGTCCATTAACCTTAGCTCCTACAGTCGCGTTCCCTACATCGGTATGCACACGATAAGCAAAATCGATCGGCACGGACCCCACAGGTAATTCAAATACATCGCCCTTTGGCGTAAACACAAACACATCATCAGCATATAGGTCTAGCTTTATGTTCTCTACGAATTCGTTAGCATCACTCAAATCCTGCTGTAAATCCAATAGCTCTTTAAACCAAGCTATTTTCTGCTCTAAATTGCTACTTTGAATCTTTTTATTTTCCTTATACGCCCAATGAGCAGCAATCCCAAATTCTGCTGTATGGTGCATATCCCATGTGCGAATTTGAATTTCAAAAGGCTTACCCTGTGGTCCAACTACTGTCGTATGTAGTGATTGGTACATATTAACCTTAGGCATTGCAATATAGTCTTTAAACCTTCCTGGCATGGGCTTCCATATAGTATGCACGACACCTAAAACTGCATAACAATCCTTAATATTATCTACAATGACGCGCACAGCAAGTAAATCATAGATTTCATCAAAGCGTTTATTTTGATTTACCATTTTCCGATGAATACTATATATATGCTTAGGCCGCCCAGATATATCTGCTTCAATCTCCATTTGTTCTAGACGAGATTTCAAATCGCTTTTTATTGTTTCTATGAAGTTTTCTCTATCCTTACGCTTTTGTGTCATAAGGTTCACTATCTTATAATATTGACTAGGCTCTAAATATCGAAACGAAATATCTTCGAGCTCCCATTTAATAGTCGATATACCTAATCGATGGGCTAAAGGCGCAAAAATCTCTAATGTTTCTCTGGCTATGCGCTTCTGTTTTTCTGGCGGCAACGGCTTTAACGTACGAATATTATTCAGGCGATCAGCTAATTTTATTAATAAAACCCGAATGTCCTTCGCCATCGCTAATAGCATCTTACGTAAATTCTCGGCCTGTTGCTCCTCTTTCGAGCGGAACTTGATTTTAGATAATTTAGTAACACTATCGACTAGAATAGCTACTTCTTTACCAAACTTCTTCTCTATATCCTCTAGTGTAGTAGGTGTATCCTCAACTACATCATGTAATAAAGCTGCCATTATTGCTTCTGCATCTAATTTTAATTCTGCAGTAATAATAGCTACTTCAACTGGGTGCACAATATAGTCTTCACCAGAAATTCGCTTCTGACCTTCGTGAGCTTGTGCCGCTTCTTCATATGCTAATTTTATTCTTTCTATATCATTTGCTTGGTAGTCCTTTATTTTGTCTAACAGGGCCTCAAAGCTCATGGGATTACTCACCTATTTCTAAAAAATAACTTTCATATAAATATTACTCTACATTGTAGCATGCATAGTGCTAGTTGCAAAATTAATATTTTAAAATACTATAGATATCGTATTGATCAATCTTGCTTCTTCCCTCTAAAAATGTAAGCTCAATCAAAAAAGCAATTCCTACTACTTCTCCTCCAAGATTTTCTACAAGTTTAGCTGCTGATTGCACTGTACCACCTGTTGCTAATAAATCATCACAGATAACTACTCTTTGACCAGGCTGAATTGCATCCTTGTGTATCTCTAATGCGTCACTTCCATATTCAAGACTATATTCCACGCGTTCCGTCTCTGCTGGCAGTTTCCCAGGTTTTCTTACAGGTACAAATCCAGCTCCAGTATTATATGCTACTGGTGTGCCAAGAATAAAGCCCCTTGACTCAGGTCCAATAATTATATCTGCTTGTTTGCTTTTGCAGAATTCTGTAATTTTATCTATTGTATATCTTAGTGCTTCACCATCCTTTAACAGGGTGGTAATGTCTTTAAATTGAACACCTTCTATAGGGTAATCAGGAATGTTTCTTATTTTTTCATGTAGATTCATTGTAATCTCCTCCATTTAATAATTCATGTGCTTTTTTAATAATTCATGTGCTTTTTAAACATCATCGATTTGCGAAGCATTTCTAAGTAAAACTTCGATTCCTCTAACTTTCTTTTTTGAGGATTCGCAGACAGTTTTATTTCGGCATTCTTTATGGCTATAAACTCAAGTTCTTCAAAAACAGCTAATATATAATTGCAGAATTCCTCAGCTATCCCTAGCTTTGCACATTTATCTATCAAATTCCCCTTCTCAACCAGTTGCTCGCTAGCAATAATTTTGTACACTGTGGAGAATTCTTCTCTATTAGGTTGTCGATACGATTTTTGTAGCAATTGTTCAACCTTAGTGTCTACTATGATTACGTATATACACTTGTGCTGTAACGGATTTACATATACTTTCTCTGTATAAATTTCTGTACATAATTTTAAAATCTGTTGTTCTTGCATACTGCTTGTTGAAATACATTGGACATTAAAGAAATGCTCCTGTAGAACCTTTGTAATCTTCTTAGCTTGTTCTTCAGATTCTGCAAATTGGATTGGAGATACTACACTGTCTTGCAAATTCAACTGTGGATTTTGCTTATCTTTCCAGCAGTTAATTGATAAATCTCCTAATAATTCAAATCTAAGGTCAGCTAATATTTCAGTATTTTCTATACTACTTATTTTGTCAGTCCAACGAAACCCAATAACATCTAGTTTATAGTGTCCTGCTCCAAAGGTAAACTTTATATGATTATTCTCTTTACCAATAGTTCGAAGACCAATACATTTCGCTCCACTAACGACGACCTTTGGCTGTGCATGTCCCATACCAAAAGGCGCTAGCTGCTCCACAGTACTAATCTCTGTTTGTTGTATTACAACCTCTGGTATTGTCAGTACTATATCTGTAGCTACTGTTGGCAAATAATCTTCTTCACTTAACTGATTTCCAGCAAGCTCATTTAGTTTATTTCGAAGCATTGGAATATTCTCAGCTTGAATAGTCAACCCTGCTGCCATAGCATGTCCACCATATTTGTCTAATAAAGATTCACACCCTTGTAGAGCGTTAAACATATGGAAACCCTCTATGCTACGGGCAGAGCCTTTGCCAATACCATCTTCTAAGGAAATTAAAATGACTGGTCGATAATAGGTTTCTATAATTCTTGAAGCAACAATACCTATTACACCATGGTTCCAATTTTCATTAGCTAACACTATTACGTTATTATTCTTTAAATATTGATCTTCTGCTAGCAGTATCTCCTCAACCTGTCGGTAGGTATCGTCCACTAGAGCTTGACGCTTTTCATTAATATTATGTAGCTTTTCTGCAATCAAAAGGGCTTTGTCTAGCTCTTCTGAAATAAGTAAGTCTACAGAATCTGTTGCTGTTTCCAGCCTGCCACTCGCGTTAATTCGTGGTCCTAATTGGAAGCCTAGATGTCCGCTAGTTATAGTCTTATTGTTTAGATTTGTGACCTGTATTAAGGCACTCATTCCAACGGACGGCTGTTGGTTCAACTTTTGCAATCCCAAAGCTACCAAAATACGATTTTCCCCAACTAAAGGTACTAAATCAGCTACAGTTCCTAATGCTACAATGTCTATATAATCGATAGGAAGTTGCCCTAATAATGCTGTAGCAAGCTTGCAGGCAACACCAACACCAGCTAGACTTGCTTCTGGGTACTCACAGGGTGCGTATTTGGGATTTAAAATACAGTAGGCATCAGGTATTTCTACAAGTGGCTCATGGTGATCAGTTATAATAACATCAATTTGCTGTTGGTTGGCAAATTCTATTTCTGTAATTGCCGATATACCTGTATCAACAGTTATTATTAGGGATATACCATTAACCTTTGCCTTCTTAATAGCTTCTATATGTAATCCATAGCCCTCTTCAAATCGGTTTGGAATGTAATACGATACTTTAGCTCCTAAATCTTTCAGAATTAAATATAATAAGCTAGTGGCTGTAACTCCGTCAGCATCATAATCTCCATAAATTAAAATATGTTCCTGCTTTTCTATCGCAATCTGGATACGACTTACAGCCTTCTTCATACCTTTCATCAAGTAAGGAGATAGAAGCTTTTCCTCAGATACCGTGATAAAATCATCTACAGGTATAGTGTAGCCTCGTTCCCGCAAAATGTATTCAGCCATTGAACCATCTTGATAGTAGGTGTCAGGTAATCTCCATTTTTTCCTGCTGTTTAACACAATATCACTACCCTTCAACCTTTACATTATAATATAAATAACCAATAAAGTAAGCCCTCAAAGAAAAGAAATAGAGCCTAATGGCTCTAGCTCAAATTAATAACTCGACTCTTTATTTGGACTCTTCCTCAAGCTCTATAATATTTTTGTTATCTCTTTTTTGTTTCATATCTGTATCCTGTGACCATCCATCTAACTTATCACCGGAATCCATTTCTAGGTTATCCCATGAATCTACACCTTGAGCAGCATCCACGTTAACATCTAAGCTAGTATCCATCTTTACATTTTGTTTTTCATTTGATTTTTCATTTAATCCTTCATTTGGCATTTCATCATGTCTTTCATCTGATTTTCCATTTAGTTCATCATCTACTCCATCGTCTTGTTTTAGTTTATTTTCTAAAAAAACCACCTGAGCTTCGAGTGTTTCTACTTCTTCCTCAAGCTTTTTTATTTTTCGATAACTTGCAATTTGGTTGGCAACATTAAACGAAGCAATGATAATCGCCCCAGCTAAAGTAGCTCCAATGATAACCAGTACCAAAGGAATAGATGCTTCTCCAAACAAGAAATTAACCGTTATGGTATCCATATTAGCAACTGCAAATGCTGCAATTACTAACGCAAAAGCAAGTGCTAAAATTATACTCCACTGCATAAACGTCAGCTCCCTATGATAAAAAAAATTTATAATATATTACATTCGACTTATAGGCGATTGTTTCCTTCATAATTATTAAAAAACCGCGAATAATTAAATTCGCGGTCTCATAGATAATAATATTTATTTAGGAAGCTTGCTTAGCCTTCATTGCCCTAAAATCGCGTACTTTCCACGCTAGCCATACCTGTGCAGCTAAGAAAATTGAAGAGTAAGCACCTGCAACAAGTCCAAATGTTAACGCTAGTGAAAACTCACGCAGACTTTCACCACCAAATATTACCAAAGCCACGGCACCAAACAATACTGTTAATACAGTATTAATTGAACGTGTCATTGTCTGCATTAAGCTATCGTTAGCTACTTTTTCTAAATCACTTTCAGACTTAATTTTTGCAAACTTCATATTTTCACGAATACGGTCAAATACAACAATCGTGTCATTGATAGAATAACCTATAATTGTAAGTACAGCAGCTATGAACGGTAAGTTCACCTCTAGCTGAAGGATTGAGAATAACGTAATAACGAAGAAAGCATCGTGCAGTAAAGCCAAAATACCAGCAACTGCAAAGCGATATTCAAACCTAAATGATACGTACAATATGATAAATAGCGATGCAATAATAACTGAATATATAGCCTTCTGAGCTAACTCTTCTCCTACCTGCGGAGAAACACTACTCTCTTCTATATCATAAAAATTAGGAAAGCGTTCATTAAATGCTGCTCTAATTTCTGGTAGCATCGCATGGTCTACCGTTGTATCAAACCTGGCAATGGCTATGTCATTAGCTTCTCCTGCAGCCCGAACCACACTTGGCTCTAAGCCAAGCTGATTATATATATCATATATCTCTTGACTATCAAAGCTCTCACCTAGATATGCAGCTATACGAGATCCACTAACAAAGTCAACACCAAGGTTTAACCCTTGTATCATTAACGAAGCAAAGCCAATAAGAACAATCACCAATGCAACAATAAAGTACTTTTTCCGATGTGAAACGAGGTCATAATTCCATTCCCAACGCATTATTTCAATTCTCCTCCTTTCGCCCCAAAAAGCTCTGTCTTCTTAATCAAGTTACTCTGGGCAAGGAGCAATAACAACCATCTAGACGCTAAAACTGCCGTCAATAAACTAACAACAATACTCATAATTAAAGTTACTGCAAACCCTTTAATTGGACCTGTACCAAATACAAATAAAATAGATGCTGCTAAAATCGTTGTAATATTAGCGTCTAATATTGTAGATAGGGACTTCTTAGATCCAGAAATAACAGACGATAAAATAGTTTTACCGTTTCGGATTTCTTCTTTAACCCTTTCATAGGTAATAATATTAGCATCAACTGCCATACCGATACCTAAAATAAGTGCAGCAATCCCTGGTAATGTTAACGTGAATTCTAAGATTACAAATAAGTTCACAATAATAAGCATATATGCAAATAAAGATATAACAGCAACAACACCTGGAATTCTATAAAAGAAAATCATATATAAAACAATTAAAATAGAACCAATAGTTACAGATGTAACACCCTTTTCTAGTGCAATCTGTCCTAAGGACGCACCAACACTAGTAGAGTTAATTTCTTCAAGTTCTAAAGGAAGTGCCCCTGAGTTTAAAAGAAGTGCTAATCTATTAGCCTCTGCAACAGTATCCATACCAGTGATAACTGCACTACCATCGGTAATAACAGCTTGTACAACTGGATTACTTATTATTTCACCATCTAGAACAATAGCAACTGGTTGTCCTATATATGTGCGAGTTACTTCTGCAAATAATCTAGGATTCTCAAAAGTTATTGAAACGTTAGGTCTACCTATTTCATCTGGAACATACCTTGCATTACTGCGTATATCATTACCAGTCATTACAACCTGTCCATCTGGCGCAATAAATTCTAGCTTAGCTGTTGTTCCAATTATTGCACGAGCCTCATCCTGGTTCTCAACCCCAGCTAGCTGTACACGTATACGATTATTAGCTTCAATATCAATGCTTGGTTCTGCTACACCTAATCTATCTATACGCTCTTGGATAGCTTGAACCGTACTTTGTAAAATCTCTCTCGTTACCTCAGTATCTTCAGTGGCAACAGCTTGATATAAAACCTCAAAACCGCCCTGTAAATCAAGACCTAAAGTAATTCTCTGCGCCTTTTCTGGTGCATCAATTACAGTAAGACTAATTATGAGAATGGTCGCTATTGCAAAGATAACAACCTTATTCCACTTAACCATTGTTTTTGTATCCTCCTTAAAAATTCAATAGAACTATTATACTTATATTTAAAAAGAAAAGTCAAATCAGACCTTTTTGAGCCTGAACCATTAACCAGTTCATAAACTTAGATGATTTTAATGATAAAATGTCATTTACTACCTGATGAAATTCTGGATAATCTTTTTTATATTTACTAGAAACACAAAGCCAAACTTGCTTACCAGTGGCGCGGATTCCCATTAATTTCAATTCGTCTGCTTTCATCTGGCAGGTATCCTCAATAACCTTTTCAATATACTTCCGTTCTTCTTCACTTAACTCTTGTGGCTCGTCATCTAAACTTACCTGATCGTCAGCTATTTTTTCTTCCAATAACCTTTCCTGTTCATTAAACTCATTCATTCAGAAATCCCCCCTACGTTTATTAACCTAAAAACATCCCACTCAGTATAGCAACAATAACTCCAGCAAATATGACTCCAGCTGCTATCGCTGCGAATGCCATCTTTATTGGTATTCTAAACAAAATCGCTGCTAGACAAGCTGTCCAAGCACCTGTTGTTGGCAATGGAACTGCTGTGAAAAAGATTAGTCCAATAGCTCCGTATTTCTGTACGCGGTCACTTTTTCGCATAGTTCGGTTATATAGCCAGTTATAAAAGCTTTGATACCACTTAAATCGTAGCATAATGTTAGAAATCGGCTGAAAGAAGTAAAGAATCGGCAAAATCGGTAATAGATTACCAATTATGCTTAAATACCACGCTTTAAACACTGGCAATCCAAGTTCAACACCAACTGGTATGGCACCGCGCAGTTCAATTACTGGCATTGCAGCAATAATAATAACAATTAGCTCTGTTGGAAGTGTCGAAAGAAAGTCTACAATTATATAAATGTACTCTTTCATGAACTCTTTCATTATATCACCTTTTAACCTTTAGATAATTCTATCGCTTTTATATACAGGGCCGCCTCTAAACGGGCTTTCGTAATTTCACAGGCAGCTACATACGGTTTAGTCAAATCTTTATTAAATGCATATGCATTAGCATGACAGCCACCAGCGCACATAAATCGTGCCCAGCATGTTTTACATAATTCTTTAGCATAGATATTAGTATTCTTAAACTCTGCAACTAACTCTGGACTCTGAATCCCTTCTTCCTGCTTAACATTACCCATTAAAAATTCGCTCATCCCAACGAATTGGTGGCAGGGATAAATATCCCCCTCTGGTGTAACAGCTACATAATGATGTCCCGCCCCACAGCCTGAAAGGCGTTTTGCAACACAGGGCCCTTTATCTAGGTCAACTTGGAAATGGAAGAATGAAAACTCCTTCGCGGTCCCTTGACTACTAATATATTCCTCAGCTAAGAGCTCATATTCTTTTTTTATTCGCTCTACATGCTCTTCTGTTAAAGCATATGACAAGTTCTCTGGAGCTACCACTGGCTCAACAGAAACGTATTGAAAACCTAGGTCACGCATATGCTTAACGTCTTCAGCAAAGTCAAGATTTTCACTCGTATATGTTCCACGCAGATAATAATTGTCATGGTCTCTACCGTCAACTGTCTTTTGCAGGTTAGGGACGATAACGTCATATGAGCTTTTCCCGTCTAGGGTGTGTCGCATTGAGTCATTTATTTCTTTCCTACCATCAAGACTCAAAACTAAGCTTATCTGCTCATTATTCAAATATTCCCGTATACCGTCAGTAAGTAACAGGCCATTGGTAGTAAGTGTTAGCTTAATAACTTTACCATATAGCATTGCTTGCTTCTTCGAATATTCAACAAGCTGCTTAACAATATCAAAATTCATTAGTGGCTCGCCGCCAAAGAAATCAATTTCAAGGTGTTTTCGGCCCTTGGAGCTTTTAATTAAAAAATCTATTGCTGCCATCCCAGTTTCTAAATCTAACATTGTCCTCGTTCCACCAAAATGGCCACTTGATGCAAAACAATAATTACAGCGCAAATTACAATCATGTGCTACATGTAAACACATTGCCTTAATTATAGTATCATCACCAAATAATGAACCTTCTGGTATTGCTTCATCAGAAAACAAAATTTTGTCCTTATGCAGTTTAACAATATCATCTATGGTCTCTCTTATTTCACTTATTCCTTCAGTAAAACCTTGGTCTTTCAAAGTTAATACAATCTCATCTATAGAAAATTGCTGCTGGCTATATAACTCTAAGGCTCTATAGCTCAATAGATCTAGCTCTAACAAAGTATTGCTGCACACATCAAAGGCGAGAAATTTATCTTTATATCTAAATTGGTGCACTAAGTGCTTCATGGTAACCTCCAAAATAACAATTCTTAATTAACCAAAAAAAGAGACCCTTTATTGATGGGTCTTAACTTATTTTTTATCTTTTTGCAAACACACTTGATTACCAACAGTCATTGATGTTTTACAAGCTGATTGGCAAGACGTCTGACATTCACCACAGGCGCCTGAATGTATAGAATCCTGTAAGGAATTCTTACTTAAAATTTTAATATGCTTCATCTGTTTCCCTCCTACTAATATGTAACATTTTTAGTATAGCATAGAGTTTTTTGTCAGTAAACAAAAAGCATACCAAATCAGTTTCAAGAATATGATGTACAAACTGTCGAAACTGAAGCGGGGTATTTTCTATGAAGCAAACATTTATAAAAGGGACAATTATTCTCATTGCTGCCAGCTTAATAGCTAGAGTACTCGGCTTTGTTTATAGAATCTTTCTATCCCGAATAATTGGCGCTGAAGGAATGGGATTATTCCAGCTAGCGTTTCCTATCCTCGTATTTATCCTAACTATTGTTACAGCCGGGTTGCCCATTGCCATATCAAAGCTCGTTGCGGAAGCAGTGGTAATAAATGCCAAAAGACGAATAAGACGAATTCTATACCTATCTATTATTTTTGTCTTAACTTTAAGTGCGATATTTACTATTTTATTAATAATCTACGCGCCTTATATATCTAAAACATTTCTACAGGACGAACGCTCCTATTATGCACTAATAGCCATGGCTCCTATTATTACCATTGCCGCCCTTTCTTCTATATTGCGCGGATATTTTCAAGGTCTACAGAATATGAATCCAACGGCAGTTTCACAGGTCTTTGAACAAATATTTCGACTATCAGCAGTTATATATTTTGCTAGCCTCTGGATGCCTATGGGTGTAGAATACGCTGCGGCAGGAGCTATGGTTGGGATGGTATGTGGTGAATTGATGGGTTTTATAGTACTACTTGTTTATTATTTCAAATATAAGAATAAACCATTTCAGTCAACCTTTAGTGTTCCAAGTCAGAAGCAATCACGGCGACAAATATTATATAGCATAGCACAAACAGCAGTGCCAGTTACCTTTAGCCGTGCGATTGGATCTTTAACTTATGCTTTAGAGCCTATTATTATTGCAAAAAGCTTAGCCCTCGCTGGCATAGCAACCTATAGCGCAACGGCTTATTATGGTCAGCTTGCTGGTATGGTTATCCCATTATTAATATTCCCTACAGTTTTTACATACTCGTTATCGATCACATTGATACCGTCTATCTCAGAGGCTAACGCGTTAGAACACAAAAAGACAATTGCTACTCGTGTTAGGCAATCGATACACTTTACATTAATCATTGGTGTTTATTTTACAGTACTTTTATTTACGCAAGCGGAGCTATTAGGTAGTGTCTTATATAATCAGCCACAAATAAAACATTCCTTACAAATTCTTGCTCCATTCGCCATCTTTTTGTACCTACAATCACCATTGGCAGGAATATTACAAGGACTTGGTAAAGCTAATGAAACAATGTATAACTCATTAATAGGCGCAATAGTCAAACTTGCTGGCATATATATTTTAGCAACTAGACCACTCTTAAATATCAATGGTGCTGTAATTGCAATTGGTATTGGTATTATAACTGTAACTTTGTTACATATCCGAAGCACACGTAAGTATTACCCACTTACCTATCCTGCAAAAGACATGCTCAAATTTTTGTTCATGGCAGGTGTTATATTTATTAGTTCACAAGCAATTTCAAGGTATTTTTCATACATCGAAGAGTGGGCTTTACTCGTTATTATTATAAGCATCAGTTCTATTATGTACTTAATTATGCTTTTTGGATTCAAGCTAATTACTTTAGACGATTTTGTCCGCTTCCGATTAATAAAACGTCGTTAATAATCTTTGCCATCAACAAACAAATTACCATTCTCGTCAATACTTGCGAAATATACATCTTTAATTTCTTTAAACCCAGCCTCTTGCAGCTTGTTTTTTAACCAGAAACGATTCTGGTTGATGCGTTGAAGGTTTTCTTCTTTGACTTTACAGTCTGAAACTAGGATTAACGGCAACCCTTTAAAGCGGACTTCAGTCTTAATTGTGTTAGAATCTTTTAATAAGCTCATCATATCGCCGATTTCCATATTTAACATATCATCCTGTTTGCTTCGAATAACCCTAACCTGTTCATTTTGACCAGAGCCGCTAGAGGTCTCTTTAGGAAAAACAGTCAGCTTACCAGATGGCTCTAAAATTGCATACTCTACTTCAGCGACGTTTTTAATCTGTTTTTCATGTAATTGCATAATTAAGTCGTTAACATCGTAACGTTGTTTTTTCATTTCTGCATCGTTAATTTTACCGTTCTGTATTATTAAAGAAGGCTCTCCATCAATCAGATTACGTACATTCTCTTTTTTCATACTGATATATGATAAAAGCATTTGTAATAACATGACCATCGTAATTGGAATTATAATTCCTAGTAATTGTTTATCCGTGTCCTCTATTCCAACAGCCGCTAATTCAGCAATCATGATAAAGACGACTAAGTCAAAAATTGATAACTTAGCGACCTCCCTTTTTCCCATAACCCTCATTATTATCAATATAAAAAAGTATATGAAAAAAGTTCTATATACACTGACAAATAAATCCTCCATAATATAAAAACCTCCACTGCATTAGCTATAGGTATTTTGACCGACAAAATGAACCTATATGCAATAGAGGTCTATCCACTTTATGTTATATTCCCACAATACAGTATATGTACTATATACTGCCAAGTGCAACTTCTTTTAGGGCTTGATAATCCTTGATATATATACGATGACGATCTACTATTAATATTTCCTTTTGGACCATATCCGATAAAATCCGACTAATTGTTTCTCTTGACGTCCCAACGTAATCTGCTAGCTCCTGCTGTGTTAATTTTGCTTTTATCAGCAGACCTTTTTCCTCTTCAATACCATGATCCCTGGCAAGTTTAAATAATCGACTAGCTAAACGGCTATATGTATCCTTAAATGATAGGTTAATTATCTGTCTGTAAGCTTGGCGGAGCTTTAAATTCATAACTTCTAGGAGCATTGTTGCACATTCGTGGTCTTCGTCTATAATCTTTTTAAAGGTATTCAAGCGTATTTGAAAAAGTAATGCCTTTTCAATTGTCTTTGCTGAATGTGGATTTACGCCATTTTCAAATAATGCTTGCTCACCAAACATTTCATTTTCACGTATTATATGTAAAATCTTTTCCCTTCCAGTACTACTTACTTTAGTAATTTTCACCCTTCCACTAACCACTATATAGATGTGATTCGAGGGTTCTCCTTCAGAATATACTAACTCATCGGCACGATAATCTTTTATTGTGATATTATTCGCAATTTCCTCAAGTGTTTGATCACTAAGTTTGTAAAAAATCGGAATCTCTCTTAATTGCTCCAGCACAGCTATCAGCTCCCTATCCATTTTTCATACAGATAGTTTACCAAAAAAGCTTCATAATTACTACTGATATGATTCACAATTTTTTTATAATAGCTCCTGCATTATAATATCTCATGTATTGATAAGTTTTTTTCAAATCGCAGGTCGATATACTTTGATTCCGCACCTTTTCCAATTTTAATAATCGGATAAATTGGGTCATCTCGATTTATAAAAACAACTTTCCCAGATTGACCATTTGACATTTTACAAAATCTACCGCTATATTTTCCCATCATACCATCAATGAATGTAAGTACAGTTTTAGCATCCAAACATGTAAATGCTTCTTTTCTAAGAGCTTTTAATGCCTCAGTATGATTAATTCGTTTTTTATCTGGTTGATCTGTTGTCAGGTTGTGATAGCGGTCTGCTACAGCTACAATATGGGCAAATGGATGAATTAGGTTTCCTTTTATCCGTTCAGGATATCCACTTCCATCTATCCGTTCATGATGCTGAAGGATGGCTTTTAGCATCCCTGAGTCGTGAAATCCACAAAATTTAACAATATCATGACTAAACCTTACATGCCGCTCTAATATCTCTTGTTGTCTTCCAGTTAACGAGTTGGGTTTGCTTAGTAGCTCTTTATCAATTTTTGTTTTACCTATGTCATGCAAAATACCAGCTAGCCCAACGTTTTTTATATCTTTATCATCAAGCTTTAGCCATGCCGCCAGCATTACTGAATAAATACCAACAGCCAAGGAATGTTTATAAAGATAATCATCAAATGCTTGGACCTGTCTAAGGATATCTATAATTTCTCCCGTAGAAATTGTAGATTGTAGTAAATCCTGCAGCTCTTGCTCATGATTTTTTATTGATACTGGCTTCCGATTCGCAAGCATGCCCATAATCGTATCTAAGGTTTGATATGCTTTTTCTATAACTTCCTTATGATTATCGTTAACATAAATGTTGTTGCTCTCATCAAGCCCAAGCTGGGCTTGAATACTTACCGTAAATATACCTAAAGCTATTAATTTTTCTATTAGCTCGGCCGTAAGGATTGTCCCTTCTGATAGTACAAGTTTACCACTTTCCGTAAAAACGTCTTCACCTAGTATGCTCCCATCTTCGCATAGATCAACAGGTATTAATACATATTTGTGTTGTTTACTTAGCATACTCTCACCCCTCACACAAAATCATATTACCTAATTTTACTATTCTGTTACTATTATTGTATTCGTTGCTGTTTGTTATTGATATGTGCTTAAGGATTCATTTTTCTTCATGACTAAAGATATATAATAAAAGCCCTAGGACTACTTTATACCTAAGGCAGAATTACGAAGTATAAATAAATAGTCGCCATTACTAATGAGATAATTGTAATCGGCAGACCAATTTTCAGAAATCCTAAGTAAGTAATTTCTCTTCCTTCCCTCATTGCCATACCAGCTACTATAACATTAGCTGATGCTCCAATTAACGAACCATTACCACCTAAGCAAGCACCTAAAGCTAACGCCCACCATAGTGGTTCAATATCGGTTAATCCACCCAGCTCACCTATTGTCTGGATTAATGGAATCATTGTAGCCACAAAAGGAATATTATCAATCGTAGCTGAGAAAATACCAGACATCCAAATTAGGAGAATTGCTGTCCGCTCCAAATCGCCCTGGGTATAATCAATGGCTAATAGTGCTAATTGCTTAATTAGTCCGATTTCAACTAATGTACCTACAAGCATAAATAACCCTACGAAAAAGAATATTGTGACCCATTCTATTTTGTTAAAGATATCATGTACTTCATGGTCATCGATACCTATACACATAAGTATTACTGCTCCTGCCATTGCTATAGTTGCAGCTTCTAGCCCTAGCGTATGATGAAAGACAAAGCCTGTTATTGTAATTAACAAAACACTAATAGACTTTATTAGCAAAGGAATATTCTTTAAATATTTCCTTTCATCTATCCTGGTGATTTGAAGCTTTTGACTATCTGGTATCTGTAATTTATTTCTATAAATCAACCAAATGATGGTCATTGTAACTATGTAGATCAATAAACTTATAGGGCCTAAATTTATTATAAAAGAATTAAAATCTAAATTAGCTGCTGGCCCAATCATAATATTTGGCGGATCACCAATTAGTGTTGCAGTACCTCCTATATTTGACGCAATTATCTCAGTGATTAGAAATGGTATTGGGTCAATCTTTAATATCCGCGTAATGGATAAAGTAACTGGTACGATTAATAGTACCGTCGTAACATTGTCTAATAACGCAGAAAATATCGCTGTCAAAGTTGCAAGTGATAACAATATATACACGGGTTCGCCACGAGCAAGCTTGGCTGCCTTTATTGCTATATACGAGAACAGACCTGTTTGCTGCGTAATCCCAACAATAATCATCATTCCCATGAGCAGCCCTATTGTACCCCATTCTATATGCTTCAGTACACTATCCTGCTCAACTATCCCTAAGATAATCATAAGTACTGCACCCATTAGAGCTGTAACCGCGCGATTAAGTTTTTCTGTGATAATTAGCGCATAAGTAAGTAAAAATATAATAATTGCTATATGTACCTGGAGTCCCCCAAAATCCAGAATTGAAAGCATATCTGCACTCCCTTCTAATCTATATAACTAATAAGTTAAGACCATAATGATGAAAGCTAGATAAAATAAACCGTTAAAAATTAGGATTCCAGGCGTCAATTGCTTTTTCAGTGAGATTTGGGCATACAGCACAAAACCTGCGACTAAAGTTAATAATCCAGTTATTAATACAATCCCTTCTAGCTGCCACGGACTTAATGCAATTCCAATAGCAGGAATTAAAGAGCTCTGAAACACCATAGCCCCAGTAATGTTGCCTAGCGCTAACGTATCCTTACCTTGCCTAATCCAGATAACACTATTAAACTTCTCCGGCAGTTCAGTAGCTATAGGAATAATCAACGTCGCTAGGACAAAATAGGAAATACCTAATAATAACGCTCCTTTTTCAATAGCATCTACGAATAGATGTCCACCAGTAATGATAATTGCGAGTGCGAAGATAACCTGGAAAAAGACTATAATTGTTAGTGGGTTTCTTTGTCTCTTAGCAAAAATCAGAGGTGGCACTTCATGGTTGGCAACCGACTCCCCTGATCTAACTGTGCGATAAACATAATAAATATAGAGGGCTACTAATAAGATAGCGATGCCATATTTAAAGCCTTGATGTGGCACAACTCCAGCAAGCATTGCAAACATATATACAAAAACAAAAAATCGTAAATCTCTAGCCATGATTTCTGTATTTAAGTTTAGACGGGCGCTTTTTCTTTTCTTTAAAAATATATATACAGATATGCCCGCAACAAACATAGCGATTGTACTTAACATAAAAGGTGCACCTAAGATAGCTCCCGTTCCTATCTCTACTGCAGCCTGACCGCTATATGACCACAGAGCAATAATTGGAATAATTGCTTCTGGCATTGCAGTACCCACGGCAGCCAAAACACTACCAACTGCACCTTCAGATAAATTCAGCTTTTTCCCTAACCACTCAATACCGTTCGTAAATAATTCAGCCCCAGCTAATATAAGTGCCAACGCAAAAGCAAATTCCAGTATCATCATCTGTTCTCGTCCCCCTTCGATACATACATATGAATAAAATCAACAAAAAAAACCACTTGTCATGAATTTTTCATAGCAAGTGGTTTTTGCAATAATTTTTATCATATTTTTTGGACAGCATCATAGTTTGTATTAATAGACAAGTGCATTATATTTTAGGAGGTTTTAGTATATGGCTATTAAAAACCCCATTTTTGTTGGTTTTACTTGGGCGTTTATGACTTCTATTAGCTTATTATTAGTCCTTATTATATTAGTTCAGTTTACAAGCTTACCAGAGTCATCTTTACCAACATTAACATATGCCATCCATATCGTTAGCATACTTATTGGAGCACTTAAAGCAGGCTTTCGTTCATCCCAAAAAGGCTGGTATGCAGGCGCATTGACAGGGTTTATTTATATGTTACTGATTGTTTTGTTTGGTAGTATGTTATTCTCAAGTATCACCTTAAGCGTTGAGTCATTAATCCAAGTTGTTATTGGCATATCGATTGGAGCAGTTGGCGGAATTGTCGGAGTCAACTTTAATGCTCGCTAACAGAGTTTTTGTTATAATACTCTTATTAACTAGCTAGTGAGGGGTATTATAATGATCTTCCTAATTGACTTTGACAAAACAATTAGCAAACAATGCAGCTGCACAACTATGATAGAAAAATTCAAAATCTCATGCACAGATGAAATTGAAGAACAATGGGAAATCGGAGCCTTATCTACCCCAGCAGCAACAAAAGAGATTTTAAAAGTGCTGCGCATGACAGAGCCAGAATTAATTGAAACAATTAATTCTGTGGAAATAGATTCTAGCTTTATACAATTTATTAAATTTTGTAAGCAAAATGATTATGAGTATGCTATTGTTAGTGATGGATTTTTCTTATTAATAACAACTATTTTAAGTAAATACATTGATCAGCCAATTAAAATATTTGCTAATCAGCTAGTGTGTTGTGACTCTCGGTGGACAGCACACTTTCCCTATCATTCAGACGAATCACCTAATTTAGGTGTTTGTAAAAGCCAAATTGTTAAACAATATCAACAACAGTCAAATCAACCTGTCGCCTTTATCGGTGATGGCTATACCGATTACCAAGCTTCTGAGGTAGCTGACATTGTCTTTGCTAAGGATAAGCTCTCTGTTTACTGCCAAGAGCATGGTATCCCCTATATTCCATATAATGACTTCAATGATATAATTACTTATGTCAAAAACAATACAATCTAAAGCAAAAGGTATAGCACCTTATTAATGGATGCTATACCTTTTATATTAGTCTTCGTTTTTACGTATTAGTCTTCACTTTTTACGTACGATGCTGCTGAGCGCTCAAACTTTAATTTAGTATTTTCAGCAACTTTTACAACCATAGACTCTTCGTCTAATTCAACGATTGTCCCATGCATTCCACCTAAAGTAACAATCTTGTCCCCTTTTTTCAACGCATCAAGCATTGCATTACGTTCCTTCTGTCTCTTTTGTTGAGGACGAATTAACAAGAAGTAAAAGATTGCAAACATCACTATAAGAGGTAATAATCCAATTAATGTCTCCATATGTATAGCCTCCTTTCAGAAAATATAATATTATAACATTCTTATACTATCAATAAAAATTTTTAAAAGCTACTGCCTAATAGCATAAAAATGTTTTTGAAAGTCTCCCAATCTGTCTTCTAAAATAGCTTGTCTGACTTGTTTCATCATGTTTATTAGGTAATATAAATTATGATAGGTTGTCAAACGCATTCCAAAAATTTCATTGCATTTAATTAAGTGTCTAATATATGCTCTCGTATAATTCCTACATACATAGCAAGCACAGTCGCTATCTATTGGTTGAAAATCTCTTGCATATTGCGCGTTCCTGATTACTAATTTGCCTTTACTAGTAAATACTGTTCCATTACGTGCAATCCTTGTAGGTAGAACACAATCAAACATATCAATACCCCTGATTACACCCTCTACTAGATTCTCTGGGGCACCAACTCCCATTAAATATCTTGCTTTATCTTTAGGAAGCTCAGGAGTAGTATATTCTAGCACTTCATACATGATATCAGCTTCTTCACCAACACTCAAGCCACCAATAGCGTAACCTGGGAAGTCGAGATCAACTAGCTGCTTAGCACTCTCTATTCTTAAGTCTTTATACATGCCACCTTGTACAATTCCAAACAGCGCCTGCTTGTCAGTATTTCTATGGGCATCTAGACAACGTTTTGCCCAACGGGTTGTACGTTCTAAGGAATCCTTGACATATTCATAGTCTGCTGGATATGGCGGACATTCATCGAAGGCCATAATGATATCTGCGCCCAATGCATTTTGAATCTCAGTTGCCTTTTCTGGACTTAGGAATAACTTTTCGCCATTTAAGTGAGAACGGAACTCTACACCCTCTTCTTTAATCTTACGCAAGTTACTTAAACTAAATACCTGAAATCCACCACTATCAGTTAAAATTGCTTGGTCCCAATTCATAAATTTATGTAAGCCACCAGCTTCTTTAACGATATCGTGTCCTGGACGCAGGAACAAATGATAGGTATTACTTAATATAATACCTGCGCCAATCTCCTTAAGCTCTTCTGGACTCATAGCTTTCACCGTTGCAAGTGTGCCTACTGGCATAAACATCGGTGTTTCAAATGAACCATTTGGTGTATGAATAATACCAGCCCTTGCCCCAGTCTGTTTACAAGTCTTTACTAATTCATATGTTACGGCCATTCTTACCCGCTCCTTTCATAAGTAGCATAGCGTCCCCAAAGCTAAAAAATCTATATCTTTCACTAACAGCGTGTTCATATGCCTTTAATATCAAATCTTGGTTTGCAAATGCTGACACCAGCATGATTAAAGTTGACTTTGGTAAATGAAAATTTGTCAATAGTCCATCGACAACCTTGAACTTATAGCCAGGATATATAAAAATATCTGTCCAGCCCGATGTTTCAGTTACTATACCATCGAACTGTCCTACTGTTTCAAGCACCCGAGTACTAGTTGTACCAACGGATATAACCCTCCCTCCAGAGGCTTTGGTTCGGTTAATTATATCTGCTGTGTCTTTGGATATTTCGTAATATTCAGAGTGCATTACATGTTCCTCGACATCATCTACCTGTACGGGACGAAAAGTTCCTAATCCTACATGCAAGGTCACGTATGCAATATTAACCCCTTTATCCTGCAAACTATCAAGCATTTCCTTAGTAAAATGTAACCCAGCTGTAGGAGCGGCTACCGAACCACGATATTTCGAGTAAACTGTTTGATAGCGCTCCTTGTCTTCAAGCTGCTCAGTTATGTACGGAGGTAACGGCATGCTTCCAAGTTCATCTAAAATCTCGTTAAAAATCCCATTGTACTGAAAATGTACAATTCGCCCCCCCGCTGGGGTTATGTCAATTATTTCTGCCTTTAAGCTCCCGTTTCCAAACTCAAACACACGACCAACCTTTGCTTTCTTTCCTGGCTTAACCAGTATCTCCCAACGGTCATCTTCTAATGGTTTAAGCAATAGAAATTCAATCTTACTGCCCGTATCTATACTTCTACCTAATAATCTAGCAGGAATAACCCTGGTGTCATTAAGCACCAGGGTATCTCCCGATTTTATAGAATCGTATAAATCTGCAAACTGTTTATCGTATATCTTATTTGCTTCTGTATCCACTACCATTAATCTCGAACCAGCTCTATCAGATAACGGTGACTGTGCGATTAATTCTTCTGGTAGATAAAAATCAAAATCTTGTACTTTCACTTTACTTCTCCGTTCTTAAATTTATAGCTATATATTTCTAATCTTTTACTCAATCGGAGTTAAGTATACATCATTAGAGTAATAATAGTACAGGATATCTTTATAATTATACTTCAAATTGTCCGATGAATCACGAGCTATTGCCATACCATAGGCACCCCATTGAGAAAGACCAAATCCATGACCAAAACCATAGCCATTAAATACATACTCTTGTCTTTTCGAAGCAACTCTAAGCTCATCCTTTTGATTAATAATTACAAATTCATTTGAGCTACCATTCACTGTAGCAGGCATACTACCAGTAGTAGACGACGAGCCTATAACATATAAACTAGCAGGAGTATCTGACTGAGGATAATCTACTTTATTGCCATTAGCACCGAGTATAGTATATTCGCCTCGGGCTTCAATCTCAAACCTAGTACTTCTCAAGCTTGACCCATCGCGGAACAACGACCTATGGGCGTCTGGGCTTGATACAGTTACGACATTACCATTTGCTCGAACCTGCATTACCCTGCCTGAGTCACCCCTTTGTGTAACCTTCAACGATAGTACTGGTGCATTAATCATTGGATTTGTTGAACGTTGATTCGCATTAATCATATCTCTAATTTGAACAGCCGTATAAGGACCCCTACTCCATTTGTAAGCATTGTTTTCATGTAATTCCTCAATAATAACAACTTTATCTCCAGTATTAACCCTTGTCAAAGATGTATGATAAATATCAGCGTTAGCACGAACATTTACATTTGTACCTTCTATAACTGCATGCTCTAGACCTATTTGATTAAATTCACCGGTAGGATTAACAAAGTTAGAATGTATATATCCAAAGGTGCCATCCTGTAGCATTACATGATACCATTTTGATACTCGATCTAATACTGCCGCATCATAAGGACTTTCCTTTGCCGTTAAATAAGAAATCCCATTACCCCAAACCTCAGTACCTTCCGCAGTCATTCCCCCTGAATTAGAAGAGTAAAAGGTTTGTACTAATCTGCCATCGTTTGTTCTTAATAATTGTCCTCTTGTTGCATCTACCGCTTGGTTTGTATCAGCGGCTTCCATTGAGTACCCCCAGTATGCTTGATCCTTGACATCATCTACAACATGGGCAATTGACCAGCCACTCCTACCTAATGCGAATGTTCTAGCGATAACAGCTTGAGCCTTCAGGGCTTCCATAGGCCAACCACTTGCCATCTCTCTTGGTACAACACCATATAAATATTCATCCATAGGCAAGATATTAACTACTGCCAGTTTATGATTAAGAGTTGATAGCTCAATATTACCACGATAAGTACGGTTAAAGCGTTCATTAACCTTTACTACTGGGACGCTATTACCAGACATCGCCTTTATGTTTAATTTCGTCCGACTCTGAGGAATAATTCCAATATTAATCCTATTTCCATTAACAACTGCCTGTTTTAGCAATATATAGTCTGTGCTTTTTGGAAATATAAACTCTCTTCCAGGAAAAGCACTCGTCAATTCTTGTCGCAAATTATGCTGAGCTACTTCACTTACTTCATTGCCTACTAACACTTTATATCTTACGTTTTTATTATTATTTGCAATCTCACCGTTGTTATTGCTCCCATTGGATTCTACATTTCCGTTAGATTCTACATTTCCGTTAGATTCTACGTCTCCATTGGATTCTATATCCCCATTAGGCTCCGCATCTACAACAGAGTCTACAGTTCCATTAGAGTCAGCAGTTCCATTGACTCCACTATTCTCAGTTGGCACAATTGCTATGTAAGCTACAAATCCAACTTTTCTAAAATCATTAATTAGTGCTAAGGCAGATTCTTTCTCTATGAAAGATCCAGCCTGAACACGATATCCAGCTTTTACAGTTGGGGTATAGTTTGTCTCATTACTAATTTTTGCTCGAATTGAATCTGCATCACTAAAGCTAAAATAATAGCCTACAACTACTTGATAGCGAGTCTGACCTAGTAAACTCTCTTCAATAATTAGAGATTTATAATTACTAGCTTGTAAATTAGCATCAATAGATTTAGCTTCATCTAGATTATTAGTCTCTGCCACTAATACATAATGCTGATTTAAATGAAATATCATCTCCTCCGTAGGAGCAGCATTAATCATAACCTCTCCCGACGCAAGCTCTTGAATTTCTAGCCCAGTAGGAGAAGATAATGTTACATAGGGTACATCCTCACGATGACTTCCTTCATCAAAAAGCAAACCTACCCTAATTATACGGTCATGTACAGTTTCTCCTGCCTCTACCAAAGTAGCCTGCCACGAACTAATTAATAGACTCATAACTAGAATACAAGTTATTATAAAATGTTTTCTATTCCCCATGATGTCAATCTCCCCATTTTTCTGTTTTTGTATAGAATTGTTTTTAATCACACTTCACTATCTGTCACCATTCGACAAAGCTGCCAGGTAATCCTGCTCTTTTAAATAATCTATCGGTACTGCTAAGCCTAGTATTATTTCTGTACCACTGCGCTCAACTATGCCAGCATTAGCAAATACTACCGCTACTACATCACCTTTGTGGTTAAATACTGGACTGCCGCTGCTGCCTTGCAAAATTGGACTTTCAATAACTAACACTGGCCTATCCCAATCCCTTATATTAGATAATCCGATTGCTTGTCCTTCTTTAATAATTTGTGTCAAACCTAATGGATTCCCTATAACTATCATTCTCTGGGTTGTATCAATTTCAAATACTGAAGAAAGATTAGCAACTGGTAAATCTCGTCCATCAATATCCACTATTGCTAAATCAATGTCAGGATATTCTGCCACCACTTGACCCTTATACATAGGTCCACTGTCAAAGGTAATAAACAAAGAGCCAGCATTCTCAACCACATGATAATTAGTTACAATCAATCCATCAGCAGCAATATTAAAGCCCGTAGCTTTACTACTCTGCGTATTTATGGTAACAACAGGCTTCATCCATTCACGGACAACTGGGTCTCTTTCTAGCTCCCTTGACTTTGTCAATAAATCTAGTGACGGAAGTTGAAAAACACGTGCCCATGGACCTAAAATCATTACAATGGCAAAAACTATTACCGTGACCACAAGAAAACGAATCATAAATCTTCGTCGCTCATGTAGTTCCTCGTATTCTTTTTCATAATATTCCTTATATGAATCTCGTTCTAAATTCCTATCATACTCAATATCACAGTAATGCAACGCCTGGTCTTCATCTATAATTGTTTTACGCTCTTTCCATTTACCAGAGGGAATTAAGCGTTTATTTTCAGTAATTGGCTGATTATAAATATACACATAGGCCTGTACAATACCTTGTTCTGTGTATACGTCTTGGATCACTCGCAGGTACTCATTTTCTTTTGGGTCGATATTCGGACTATAACCTTCTAGCCCATCTATATTTATTAATTCGTGTGCTGTTAGCTGATAAAGTTCACCATAGACCTTATGATTTTTATCTGCCACCATTCCTGGATAACCCATGCAAGTATCATATAGCATGCCAAACGTCCAAGAATTGCTAGCAATTTTTTTTGCGTTTGCTATATAGTGATGGTTACTCTCTCCCTCTAACAGTGTTCCATATACAAACACGAGTTGATTTGTATTGTCGATGTTGTCCACCTCGCAAAAACATATTTACTAGATTACATTTTACCTTTAATCTATAAGCTTTATTTGCTCTTCAAATACATAGCCACCAGAGTATTCCAAAACTAGGTATAACCTTTGTAAATCTTCAGTTGGTATATCGTGCAAATAAAAATATCTATGTGCGCTGCCATATCTATCAGTTTCTGAAGGTAGCTCAAATTCCCATTGTGCTAAAGCTTCATTTGTAACGCTGCGATTCTCTAAATACGCTCTTTCTATCTTATACTCAACTGTTTGGTAACCAAATCGGTCTAAATACATATTCGCACTCAAAACATTTCTATGTTCTCTAATAATCAAATTCTTATAACCAAATAACTTATATTGTAAATCTCTCATTTCAAAACGCCCTGCATCACTCGTCAGCATTCTCTGTCCATCATCTAACGAAACGTAATACTGCATAATAGAATTTTCTGTAAATGCTACCGTTTTTGCTTCTTCCATAACTTCTTCCTGATAATTCGACGTGCCACGCGAACCGTTATTGAGGATTCGTGATATATATATATCTACGATTGGTTCTTTAGGCACATCAATTTCTATATTAACTGAAAAATATCCGTTAGCAATTTCATCTGCTTTGATTTGAGTAAAAGACTGATCATTGCCAAATGAATAGTTAAAGTAAACTTCATCAGCCTCAGTATATTCTTTAAGCTGCCAGCTAACGATTGCAACAGTTTCCCCAGAGTCTAGGGTTTCAAATTGAAAATCTGGATTGGTCCACCAGTTAGCATCTTCACGCATCTGTTGGACTGTATAGCGAATGTTCGATACTTCATGAGACACATCGCTTTGGATATTCTGTACTTGATTTTGTAAGTTCCTAATTTGTGTTTCTAAGCCTCTAGTATTGTTCCATGTAAATAACTGCAAGGCCATTACCGTTACTAGTAAAATAATTATCCTTTTGTCGTTCATATATGCAAGCCCCCTTCTAGTGTTAACGACAAATTATTTGCTAAGTCATTTTTTCAATCGAACTGGCATTGTTTCCTGTTCAAGATATCTCAAATATGCCAAAGCGTCCTCGAACGACTCTCCACACATTTCTTCCGAAGGCTTTAAGTCGTTACATACTTTTGGTCTCTCAGGCAGATTGAATATTTTACACTTCTTATCTATTGTTAAGTGCGGACATCGCACCCCCGCTTCTTTACCTTCTGGCAGACCAGGCATAGGAGAAGATATAGTTATTGCTATGCAGCAAGCGCCACAGTTTTCTCTACAGTCCAAGTTTCATTACCCCTATCTTAAACTAATATACTACTAATCTTTTTTGTTATCTGCTGCCAAATCTTGCTTTTTAGAATTATTCATTAGCAATAAAACCTTCGCTATAACAGCGAGTATTGGTAGTTCTAACAAAGGCCCTATGATTAAAGCAAGTGCCACCAATGGTTGATCTGGAAATGCAACTACTGCAATACCTAATGCAACTGGAGAATTACGCGCCAAAGTAGTAAAGTTTAAGCTAACTATATCTGCACGAGCAAGGTACATTGCTCTACCAACAAATTGACCAATTGTAAAGTTAATAATAAAGAATAAGAGAATCGGTATTATCATTAAGAGTAAAATTTCTACATTTTCTAGCAACTGATAACCTTGAGATGCAAACATTGCTGCAATTGCTAATGACAGAAAAATAATGTTTGTTTTGCTAAAAAAAGGAATTAGCTTATCTTCTAAAATATCGCTTTTGTTTTTTGCATGTAAAAGCTTACGTGTAATGTTCGCAGATAATAATGGTATCAGCAAAACAATTACTATACTCTTTATCAAATCAGTATAAACAATGCCACCCATTACCCCTGTAAAGATATATAAATATACTGGCAGTAGTATCAGCTGTAATATGAAGTTTATCGGTAAAATAGCTAATGACTGATTAACATTGCCCTTAGCGATTCCCGTAAAAATTACATACCAATCCGTGCACGGAGTCACCATTAACATGATAAATCCGAGCCATAGATATGGATGATCAGATAAAAACATTGCTCCGAGTAACCAAGCTAGGAGCGGTGTCCACAGGAAATTAATAGCTAAGCTAACTTTTACAAACTTAGAGTTTGTGAACCCTTGCCTTACATCGCTTAAGGAAATTGATAGAAACATCCCATAAAATAATAAAAAAAGTGCAGGTACTATTAGATGCTGAGAAAAGTATGTAATCACCTCTAATTGTCCTAACAATAAACCAACTACAACCGCGAGTAGTATAATAAGTGTTTGGTATTTTTCGATAAAACTCATGAGCCAGTATATCCTTTCAACTGATAAACATTATTATTCAACAGTTTACTATACTGAGCATGTTTTTACCATACAAAAGCGCTCAAGCAAACTATCGCACTCGAGCGCTTTTAACTATATTTAAAATTCTTAATTACTCATCCACTGGTTCGAAGTCTGATTTTGGCACGCCACATAGCGGACATAACCACTCATCAGGAACATCCTCGAAAGCCGTTCCAGGTGCAACCCCGTTATCAGGGTCCCCTTCTGCTGGATCATAAATATAACCACATATTTCACACTCATACTTTTTCATTTTCCAGTTCAACTCCTTCGTTCAATATCTATAATTATATTATTCTTCTTAATTTTACCACATCACAAAATATTTTACTCAGTAATTGCGTGTTTAATAAATATAGTTTTTTCATTTGCTAAGTCAATGTCTTTTAATTCCGTATCATCTAAATTTAAATCTCCTTCTTTACTAGATGCGCTAAATACTCTCACCACAGGTCTTGAAGGTAAACCTTTATGCTGTTTAACGACAACTCCTATATCTCCGTTAGTGAGTGTTACCCAGCTACCAGTAGGATATATAGAAACCGATTTCAGGAACACGTTTATGATATTTAAATCAAATTTACTATTAGCTTCGGCCATAATTTTTTCGCATGCTTCGTATGGTTTCAAGTCTTCCCTAGCTAGCAGAGTATCAAAATAATCAGCAACAGCAACAATTTTTGCAAATAACGGTATTTCATCACCTTTTACTCCCCTAGGATAACCGCTACCATCAACATGTTCATGGTGCTGAAGAGCTATATGAGCTGTAACGATATTGAAATCGTATTTTTTTCTTAAAATATTAAAACCTTGGACAGGGTGATCATTTTCTGGTATATCAGGTAGGCTTTTACCAATGTCGTGCAGAAGCGAGCCAATTGCTAGTTCCGCTAATTGTATATTGCTAACTTTCAAGTGTATACCCATGAGCACAGATATCATGCAGGTGTTTAGAGAATGTACGAATAACTTATTATCCTTTGTACGAATATCAGTTAAATTTACTAATATATTGTTATTTTGCATAATCTCAGAAACTATATTGTCCGTTGTTTTTTTAAATGAATTGATGTCAAAATCCTTCCCTGCTTGTACTCTCTCTACCGCAATCGATAAATTGCTCATTGCTTCTCTGCGAGTTTCTTCTGATACTAAGTCTTTCACTTCAATATCATTAAATCGTTCATCTTTTATGTAGATTGCACTAACACCAATTTCTTTCAAGCGACTAATTAATCCCACCGATAAAACAACACCGCTTCTTAATAAAACGTTGCCATCCTTTGTGTACAGATTACGCCCTAGGACTTGCCCGTATCTTACATTATCTATCGTAGTATAAATCATATGAAAACACATCCAATGTAATATTCTTATTCAAAAAAAGTACGATAGCTAAGCTTCCGTACTTTTCATGTTAATTTTATAGAATAATACTCGTAAAAAAAATAGGCTTTTTTACTTAAATACTTTAGTTTGAATTGCATTTTGACTTATTATCATTAATTCCTTTCTAATTTCCTTATCCAGACATATTGGTGGGTATTCTACAACTTTTTGTTCTTGATCAAACATTTTACCCGTAATTCCAGCTACTTCAGGGGAAATTGCTAAGTACACACCAGTCTTTGCTCCTTGCTCAGCAGAAATACTTCTGCGATTCATTATAGGTGCAACAAGTTTCATCATAAATGTTTCGCCATTCCATATGTTAGTTGCTACACGCCCTGGATAAGCCGCGTTGACAGTAACACCTGTATCTTTTAATTCCTCAGCTAAGTCGATGGTAAAATGTATTTGTGCCAGCTTAGATGCCGAATATGCTTTGAACCCATGGGTTTTACTCGAAAACATGTTCGAATTTAATTTGATTTTACCATAAAACGCTGACTTAGAAGTTATATTGATAATAAGGGCATTTGGAGTTTTAGTAATCGTCGGAAGCAGCATCCTAGTCAATACTATAGGGCCCAAATAGTTCACACCCATAGTCATTTCAAAACCATCCTTAGTGGTTGCTAGTTTATCACAGAAAACACCAGCATTATTAATTAAAACATCTAGTTGATTATACTTAGCAGTGAAATTCTGAGCAAAGCTACTAATTGATGCAAAGGATGACATATCAATCTCTAGGATTTCAATATCAGCTTCTGAGTATTCTTTAAGAATCTTCTCTTTGACTTGATTAGCTTTATCTAGATTCCTGCAAGCCATAATTAGTTTATGACCTTTCATTGCAAGCTGTTTTGTCATCTCTAATCCTATGCCACTTGTAGCTCCCGTAATTACTATTGTCTTTCCCGCCAAAATACCCCACTCCTATGGAACTTAATTTTCTTTCAATTTAAATTCTGCTTTATCTGCTATGCTAATTCCAAGTCTGTAATCTGTCAAATTCACTTCTGATGATATGTTTTTCTGAAAAACAAGCTTATCTCCATCTATATTAAATACATACTTATACAACCCATCATGTGTCATCATTGTTAACATTTTCTCCTCTATAGTATAAACACCAACTGGTAAATAACTATTTAACGGATCATAACTGAAAGAAATATCGTTCCCAGAAATGGTAACCTGCGGAGATATAGCTGCCTCTGAATCTGTTTTTTCAAGTATATAGTTTCCGTCTTTTATAGTTGTTATAGCACTATTTGAATTACAAGCTGTCAAAAATAACAAAAATAATACCATTATCAAACTAACAGATGCTCTCATTTGCTTCGATTCTCCTCTGAAATTCATATATTAGAATAGTGTATCCTAGCTCCAAATGGTATGAGACCAAGCTGCGCAAACTTAAAATGCTGCAGTCCAAATGGTATACCTATAATTGTTAGGCATAACAGTACGCCTATTATAAGATGAGCTAGAGCTAGTTCCCATCCTAAAAAAATTAACCATATTATATTTAAAAGTAATCCACCTGCTCCAAAGTGGCCAAGCTCTATTTCTTTTCCAAATGGCCACAGCACAAATGTTGCAATCTTAAAACATTGAATGCCAAAGGGTATCCCAATAATCGTTATACACAAAATCAGCCCTGCTATAGACCATAAGATAAATGCTATTAACCCGCCAAATACTAGCCATATAATATTACCAACAAAACTCATTGTCTACTTCCTCTCTACTCTAGCAAAATAAAAATCTAAATCCTGACTTTCTTTTTTCACCCAACATGGATTGTATGGAGTTTGTTTTCTAATCTAACTTCTTCTTGGCTTTCATTTGTCTTTAACCTTAGAATAGGTATACCATATTTCTCCAAGATTGTGTCTTTCATTTGATCGCGCTTTAATTGCTCCGGGTTTTGATCGTGGAACTTGTACCCATCTACTTCTACTACCAATACAGGCATTTTGTCTAGTCTATTGAAAATAACAAAATCGGTATGAGTTAAAACATTCGATGCAAAATGACGTTCTCTTTCGTTCAACAAATTCGTATCTCGTAAAAGCATTTTTAGCGGTACATGCATAACATATTCAAGACTTCTATACTTATCTTGACTTAAGACTTTTTCTATAAGCATATCTATTAATATCTCTGATTGATACTTTGATACGTTCTTCCTAGTTTTCATAATGGCTCTTAGTTGCTCAGAGTAACAATGGTATAGCAAATCAAATACGGAGTATACTTTGCTGTTAATGATTTCAAAATTGTTGTATTTAATATATTTTATTAAATCACCAATATTACTATTATCATTTTTGTCATTATCCGAAACAACAATAATTAATTTCTTGACTGCTCTTGAGATTGCAACGTTTACCAGATTAGGATTATCAACAAAGTCGTTAATTTCATTAACTACAGTAGAAATGATGATTGTATCTTTCTCACGCCCTTGATATTTATGAACCGTGTCAATTTCAATATTTTTGCTATCAAAATGCTCAGAGAGCTTAGTGACTTGCATACGATATGGCGAAATAATACCAATCGACTGATTCGTATCATCTCCTATTTGCTCAGGGATGATTTCTTCTACTATGACATCGATTTGACGCTGATTATACGTTCCGCGAGCATGGTTTCCCTTTACTGTTTTGTATACCACTAATGGCTTATCCTGATTAGCTTCTTCCGTTAAGATAACAAGCCCATTATTGTAATACTTTTGATTGCAAAATCCAATTATCTTTGGGTGACAGCGGTAGTGCTCTCTCAATAGAGTCTTTGGAACATCTTCTATTAAGTTTGCAACGGAAGATAGCATGCTATGGTTAGAGTAACGATACACCTCGTTCAAATTATATGTATTAAATATGCGATCGGTTTCCTCAGCAACTTCGTTAGGAACTACATTGGGTAACTGCATTAAATCACCAACAATCACGGCATTCTTAGCACATGATAGCGCCAAGGCGCCCGAGACTATATCAACCTGCGATGCTTCATCCATGATAACATAGTCAAATAAGTAATTCTTATTAGCACAATTTCTTAAAGAATGGGTTGTGCTCATTATGACTGGGTATTCATCGATAAATGCTTCAAATCCTTTCCAAGTGAAGTTAGAAGTAAACATCGGTCGTTCTTTAATATTAGCGTACATCTTTGCCAGCTTTGCCTTGAAAAGCCTCATCGAATCTTCGCTATATTTCTTCATAGCCTTATTGAAATGGTACCGTTCAAGACGTTCTTCAAACTTACTAATTTGCTTTTTCAATTCTAATATTTTCAATTCATAAAAATAGTTCTGCAAGAATCCTATAATATCTTCCGTTTGATTATTAAAGAACGAGAAATTAAATATACCAAAGCTAAAGAAATACTTAATCTTTTGCAGCAGATGTAGTGGAACTCCTTGCTTTTCAAGCTGCAGATAATTCATACATAGGGCTAAGACTTTGTCGGAAGTGTGCTCATATAAGCTACGGTAAGGTTTAAGTTCATTCATATCGTTAAAATACTTGTCGAAATATTCTTTTTCCACAGTTATAACCGATAATTCATGTTTAAGTTTTGCAACGTTGTTTTTGATGGCTAGCATTTCATTAAGCTCTTTACTATTTTCTTCAATTTCCATTTGTAGTGATTGGTAATACTCGTCATCCATTGCCCAAGAACGCATATCTGGGTACGCTCCCGATTGACCTGTAATAAACTTTGTTTTGTTTTCATTATTTCCTAAGTAAGCTGCTATAAAGTCCACACCGTATTTGTGTAGCTTCTCAATTACGTTAGCTGTCGCTGCGTTGTTATTCGATACAATTGCTACTGTTTTATCATTCATAACTGCATTTGCTAATATATTTAATATCGTCTGCGTTTTGCCCGTACCTGGAGGCCCCTCGATGATACTAATATGCTCGTTTATTGCTTTTTCTGTTGCCTCCTTCTGACTTAGATTGAAGCCAAAAGGAAATATCGGTGTTTGGGGATTAGATGAACGTTTTAGCTCTTTAGGCTTTAAGTAGGTAGCTAGTACAGACCTTGGACTAATAGATTGTAAACTATTATACTGCTTGTACAGAAAGCTATTCTCTTCTTCATCCCCTACGCTAATTTTTTCTGCTGCTTTTTTTAGATATTCCAATATTTTAAGGGCTTCTGAATCATTTAGACTTCTTTCGATTGTAATTTCGTCTTTGGTATATAGTTTTTTATAACCTGATATGAAACAAATCCTAATATATTCAACAAAGTTTATTATTTTCTGGATACCAGATAACGGTTGCTCATTTTCATATACAAGTGTCGAAGTAGTATCTAACAATTGTGGATTAGAAAACCATTGAACATTATTATAATTATAGGTATATGTCTTACCTTTCTGAAACTGAATATGCCATTGACCGTCTCGCTTTTCACAATGACTAATAGCTTCAGTTTTGTCCTCACCCTTAACTAGTATAAGATGTTTTTCAATATCCACAGTGCTCAGCCTCCTTTAGTCGATACTTGCTGTATGTTTGCATCTTGGATACGAACTACATCCCATGAACGCTCCATATTTTCCATTCTTCTGAATTAACTTTCCACCACATTGTGGACATGTTTTTTCATTATATGAAGTGCTTGTTTCTATTATTTTTGTATTAGTTTGTTTTAATCTAACCATTATAAATGTTACTACCATAAGAAGTATGGATAGTCCGAATATTATGTATATGATATAAAATCTTTTTAAAAATTCATTAATAATTAGGTCTAAAGGTTCCATTAGTTTCTCCTAAGCTAGTTGATTTGTTAATTATATATTACTCTATTAAATTTACACACTTCTTCTAATTGCTCTATACTATGTTTATATATATCTCTCTATTATTTTTAAAATTCTCCTTTGAAGAAGTTTGTTTCATGCCTATCCCTTTAGCTATAACACTACAACTTGCAATAACCTCTATATTATCGAGCCATGGACGGAGCTTTATTCGAACGTTCCAGTACATGCGATGTTTCTGAACTGTACCCTCAGATAATACTACCTTGTGGCGCTACGCACCCAGCGAAGAAATGTGGCGAGGCAATTACTCCATGTTTGTACATCATTGATATTTGCTCCATGCATCAAGTTGCTACAGCACCCTTGCGAATGTATATTGTTATGTGACGTTATTTCGATCTTTATTAATTGATCCTAGCTTAGTTCCCAAACACCTTTGGAACTAATTTCTTTAGGTTTCATTATTTTTGACTTTCTAAGTTCTGTAGCAGCCCAACGAATGTCATATTGCCATGTATAAAACAAATTATCATTTTCATTTAACTCTTTTCCATATAATTCCCAGAACTTCTTGCAGATTTCTAATATTGTTCCTCTCCCCCCTAAGTTTTTTAAAACTTCAATCAATTTTCCTGGCAATTCGTCTTTTTTCATGGTTAGTACCCCTTTGCTTTTTTATTTATTAAAATAGTTATTATTTAATTTCAGCTAACGCTCGGCTCTCCTTTTGTCCCTTTCGGGTTAACATGACGACGCTGCAGAATTCACTTTATGTTACGGACTGTTATTTTGCTCTCCTTTCTCAGGAGGTTACTCCGCTTCAGCACATTGGGTCACCCCATGCACTGGGAGCCTGCTACATGGCTTTCTGGCAATTACCACGGTCAGACTTTCACTGACTAGCAAACTATGACTTTCAAGACACACGTGATGCGTTGTTAGCAGACGTATTGCTATTTAAGCAATGTTACCTTTGATATATTTTACATGTGAAATCTTTACATATTGAATCTCTTCTTTATGTTTATCTATAATTACGACAAAGTCTTTATCGAACCCTATAACAAAGCATTCTGTAATTTCCGATTCATCCTCTAGTAATACATTTTTTCTATTATAATTAACACATTGTACAAAGGTTTTGTATAAAGAAGCAATAATTATTGATAATATATACACTAGAACCATTAATATTAACGCAACAGTAATCTGGTTTTCATCTGAAACTTTATTATTTAGGTAATCCATTATTCCAAGCGACGATAATACGCCACCCCATATTATTAAAAGCATTATTTTAAGATTTGAATTTTTAGTATGCTTGATAAATTTTGAGTTGCCCAATAAATCTATCATTTCTTTATCATTTCTTTGAATTACTATTAGAACTATTGCTACTATGCACCCCATAAATACACTGGTCTTAACCAATAAGTCAAATTTATTAATTATAGCTTCAGGCATAATCAAACCTAAGAAAATCCCAAGAACAAAAGAGACAATTAGTAGTATTGTATCGTTGTTCGAAAAAGTTTTATTCAATCCAAACATTATTCGCTTTTTAAATGAATCAATAAATAAATTTACTATAAATGACGTAACTATGAAAATTACTGAAGCTATTGCTGTAATGATTAATATTGTTTCATTTGCGATTTGCATCTAATGTTTACCTCCTCAATGTCTGCTAACGTTTCGTACATCAACTTTTCTGAGCTGTCTTCACTGAAAACTCTCATTGCGGTTCTTTCGCCCAGCGAAGAAATGTGGTACGGCACCAACTACATGCTTGCACATCATAGATTTGCTTCGTGTTTCAAATTGCATCCGTACCCTTGCGAATGTACATTGTTATATGCAGTAGCGTTATACTTTAATTCTCAGACTATTAAGCATTAAAAATATATAGGTTCAGAACTCCAACCTAAATGAGTTCCTAATCCTTTTTCATAGTCTTTGTTTGATTCAATAATAGATTTTAAACTTTCCATATCCAATAACTCTATTATTTCATTCCAATCGACTAAGGGTAATGTTGAATTTACAATTTCTGCAACTATGTAAATAGATTTATAAGCAAATAAATGCGCATCTAAGTAATAACTGTCTCCAATACGTTTAGATATTCCAAGCTCTTCCAGAGATAAAGGTAACTTGTTAACATAATCAATCATTTTTTGGGGAACTAAATAAAGATTCTTGTCAATATTATCGCTTGAACTTTTTACTCTTACTCCTCGAAGAAAACGACGATGCTGTAAGGTATCTCTTAACGGATAAAACAATCTGATATAATTCTGAGTACTTTCATTTATAAGATAGTCACATATGCGTTCATTTTTTGATTTAAGTTTATTGTAAAATTTGTTTGTTTCTCGACATTCCGGTATTTTTAACCCTACTTCCATATTCGATAAATTTAGGTTGTAACGATGCTTTAATATCCATGCAATATCATCAAAAATACCTGTAATCAGCATAATAAAATAAGAAAAATGATATATAGTATTACTCTGAGTATCATTATTAGCTTTTTTTAAATCAAAATACGAAATCTTATCATAAGATCTACATATAAATTCAAGCCTTTGGGAAAGACTACTAAATTGTTCTAAAATATCATCTCCTAATATTTTATGAGTAGATACTACAACGCTCCAGGTATATTGAAATTTATCAAATATTCTCTTGAAGCGATATAAATAATAAAAACCTTCATTAATTGAATAATTTCTAGATAAATAAAACAACCGATTATTTACTAGTAGTAGTCTTACAAGTTCTAATCCATATTTAGGATTGACTGTGTTTTTTACTCGTTTTGAGTCTTGTAGAACTGGATTATCTTCATTTATGACAAAATAATCGAATTCATCTCCAGCGTAAAGATCTAATGTGCTTATATTGCTGCCACAGTATTGGCTTCTTACTTGATCCTCATCACCAAATAAAATAACTTTTTCAAAAACATCTGATTTTAAAGAGTAAAATTTTTTATCATGGTTATAACAATACTTTGTAGTAATAATGCCATCGAATTCTTGTAGTTTTTTAATTAAAGTAGTATCTTCCGTTGGAGAACATATTATTTTTATGAAAGGAAAAACACCTAATTTAAGTAAATTAATAATTTCTCCTTTATTATTTAATATATTTTCTTTATGCTTCTCTGTAAGAATATATATAGAAATATCATAGTTATCGGAAGAGGATATATTCCGATCGAATGGGTTTTCTTTGAGAATGTACTAACTTTTGTGCAAATGGTTAAACTTACCACTAAGGAGTTGATCGTTTATGCAAAGTAGTACGTTAGCTAAGGAATTAGCAAAAGATTGTCGTACAGTAGAAGATATCCAGGAAAAGATGAAAGAACTATTCAAGAATACTCTCCAAGAAATTTTTGAAGCAGAGATGGAAAATCATCTTGGGTATCCAAAGAATGATTCCAGAGGCATTAACACTGGTAATAGTCGTAATGGTTATAGTTCTAAAACCATTCAGACGCGT